>JAUNXT010000039.1 GCA_030539655.1 Methanocorpusculum sp. | reverse complement strand
CTGCAGCTCTGTGCTGTTCCGCGGCTTGTTAGCGTGGATTTTATGCGCCGGGGTGTATCTGATGAGCGTGGATTTTATGCGACGGACTGTAACTGACGGTGCGTCTCCTCTCTGTAAAACCGCAAATCAGCACGGCAGAGCCGTGCTTCGCTAAGCGAGCAAGCTCGCCGCATCTACGCAAATCTACGCGAATCGCGAGCCTATTCACGGCGTCTGGTCCCGCTACCCGCACGCCCTTCGGTCGTGCTCCAGCTGCAACGCCGGAGGCGTGCAGCGCTGCGTGCTGAAGGCACAGCAGCAGCTTCGAGACTTCGTCTCTCGCTCTACGCTCATCCCTCGCCGGGATACGGCGAGCTTTAGAATTGGTCGGTGATAAATGCCAGGGAGCAGGAAGGAGTGTAAGTACGTGGATTTAAAAATGTAAGATGGGGTATGGATTTATAATCCATCAATAATTTCGGCTTTCAGTCCGTCGAGCGAATCAACGGTCATTTCGTAATCCGTGAAAGACTTTGGATTGTCGGTTTTTGGAACTACGTGAAGACACCGGTGGACTTTTGCTGATGAATACTGACCGTTTTTGCAGTTGTGTTCCCACCAGATTAGTTTGCAGACTTCCATACTTCCTTCCGGTCTTGCAGATGAACCGTCATTCTCAAAGAGAGTGCGAAGTGCTTCTTTGATGAGAACTGCATCGTCTTTGCTGAATCCGGTCTTTTCTGCAAGCTGGCAGTTGATGCTTCCGTAAAATACGTACAGTCCGAAATCAACACGGTGTTTCATACCCATTGTATCGGAACTCTTTTTCGGTCCGGTCACACTGTTGACACTTTTGGTAATCTGGATGCTTGAGATATCAACTGTATCTACACTAAATGCAGGGTGGATTGAAACAGGGCCGCGGATTCCAATTGATGCGTCGTCTCCTTTGAAGGCAAATACCTGTCCGAAACTTCTGACATCAATCCATTGTTTGCAGGCTATCTTTTCAGCAGCCTCTCTTCCGGAACCGTCCTTGTCCTTTTTCTTCGTTGCTTCAGCAAATTCCTTGCATGCGTCGGCACGGTCTTTCAGGCTTTTGTAACCATCTGCCCCTCTATCATCGGACTGGACAAAGATGTTTTGTCCTGCGTCCTGCAGCCGGTTCCTGATTTTTCTTTTAATACAGACATCAGAGATTTCTCCAAGTCCGTCGTAGTTTTCCCTCGGGCGGTTTCCGTTTAACGGGTCACCGTTAGGGTTTGCATTCTTTACCGATACTACTACTGCGAAATCAATTTTGTTTTCAAGTGTTGTCATATTTAATCTCCATTTTCAGCTTCATTTCTCTTTGCTCTCAGTTCCTGAATTTCTTTGTTAAACCGGTTCATCTGGCTCTGATAGCCGAGCAGATAAACGGGCGTCAGTGACTCATTGGTGAATCCGTTTTCAATTTCATTCAGTTTTGCGGCAACTTCGTTCATCTCTGCCTCATAGCGGTTTCCAAGCGACTCCGGGCTCTTTGACCTGAATCTGCTTAGGTAAGGGAGCAGTTTCTGATAGAGTTCTCCCCATGTTTTTGCAGGATGTTTTTTGAACTGCAGCATGAACCGCTCTGCATTTGTCTGCCGCGGTTCTGTTTTGTTTATGTAGTTGGCGTACTCTTCGATTCTTCTTGCATAGGCAAGAAGCCGACCAAAGAGATAATTCCGGTCAGTTTCCTGTGTGTTTAATTCCACGTTCCATACCTCGGTATAGTTTTCAAGTTCGTTTCGTTTGTTTACCCTGTCGTTGTAATATTTTCGGATGACTGCGCAGGCAATTCCCACTGTCTTATCCCATTCCCATCTCTCCATGGCGAATGGACGTGATGCCTTGTCTGCGAGTGTTGTTACAATGTCTCTCGGGATTGTTTTTCCATCAATGATACAGGGGAGAAGACGTTCGATGACTGCTTTTTTCAGTTTGTCATCAGCATTTCTTCCGTGTGCTGCAGTGACGATGTCGGAAGGAGATGGTGCTCCGAAGAACTGTATTTTCTGCGGTTTCTCACCGTCTACATATTTCGTTCGTGTCAGCGGATACCAACTTGCAGTCTGATGCCAGCGTTTGATACGGCGCAGAAATTCGGTTCCGGCAAGTTCACGATAGTAGGTTATTGAGAGTCTTCCCTGAAAACTTGGGGAGTCCATGCCCATGACAACAACGTTTGAACTATCGGAGAGATTTGCTGAATATCCGCTTATTGCTTTGTTCAGGCGCTTTGCGTACTCTTCCCGTGTGTCTGCAATCTGTTCGGTTTCCGGAAGGTCCCCAAAGAGATTCTCATACTCTGTACTTATTGACGGGAGATTTTCATTTTTCGTTCCCCATGCAACGATTGTCTGCTCGGCATTTGAGTATCCCTGTTTATGTATGAGCCATTTGAGTGCATTCATCGATTTCTGGGATGCTTCGTAACTAACTGTTGCTGCCTGGTTTGCGGTTTCCGCACGTCCTCTGAAGGTAAATCCTGATGTGTCATTCGAGGAGATGAGTTTTGCTTTGTCTGCCGGGCTTCTGATTTTGGCTGAGGTTTTTCTTGACGGAGGTACAGACTTTCCCGAAACATAGCAGAGCTCATTTTCTTCAAAAGAACTCAGGTAGTAACTGATGAAATCCTGTCTGACTTTTTCGTTCAGCCATGCACGAGCTTCTGTTTCTCCCGGAATTTCAACTCTGAATCGTACAAATGAGTCACTCGGTGCAGATGTCTTCTGGAAAATGAGCGGTTTTTCCGTGTCTTCAGTCCATTTCTCCAAAATAGAGCCGTCGGCTGCCTCGTAGAGAACTTTCTTTCCTATCAGGTCGGAAATGACAGTCCCTTTCTTCAAATAGAGGTAAATCGCCTTTATTATTTCATTTGAACAGGGGGAGTTTACCCATTTTTCCAGACGGTCAATGTAGAGATCATAGCCACTGGTTTTTCCGGAAACATGAGCCGCGTAATCTCCTGCAATATACTGCAGTTTGTCAAAGAGCGGATGCGGTTCCAGCCCACTGGTTCTGTTTGCAGAATCTTCCGTACAGGGAATAATGGTCAGTTCTTCATTCTTTTCAAGGGTACGTGCTGAAAGGAAATCTCCTTTTTCATTTATGGTGATTTCAATCTGTGCATAATTTGTGGTATGTCCGATGGGCAGCAAATCATTTACTGATTCTGCGTGCAGCACATTCCCTGCACAGTTGTCATAGGTTTCACAGAGTTTTTCAATCCAGCTCATATGACCTCCTCATCGACTGCGTGCAGGTTCTTCCCGACAACAAAGAGTTTTTGACGCTGTGATTTGATTTCTTTCCTGATTGTGCATTCGTCAGGTCTGATAAATTCCACAACTCCGTTTTTCATCACGGGATGCCAGAGATGTGCATAAAGTTTGTTCTCTCCACATTCATCAGGGTATGAATATCCGTGAAACATGAGTCCGAATGCGAGTTCCGGGATGTCGTCATAGCATCCTTTCCCCTCTCCGAATCTGCATGGTTCCACATATCCCTGACATTCGCGTGTCCCAAGGAAAATGTCGCGTCTTCCGCCGCGTTTTATCATGCGGGTCGCTACCTGGAAATGTTTATCCTCATTTCTGTCCGCTTCGAGTTCCGGACGGTTTGGATTCCACTCGAAATGCGCTTTTACCTGATACTCAACATCAGATAGATACGTATAGATGGATAAGTCGTTCCCTCCGGAGTATTTTATGGGTCGTATTCCTTTTGACTGTGTCTGAATGATGTTCATGACACGGACGGAATCGATTACCCAGATAAACGTCGGCTTCCAGTAGACACTTTCAAGGATTCCTTTAAGTGCCTGGTATGTGGGAATCTGGTAGCTGAACTTCTCACCGCCTATGCGCGTTAGCGGATCGGTAAACAGGGCATATTTTCCAAAGACACGAAATTCAACACTGTTTTTGAATTCCACGCTGTAATTCTATCCTCCTTTAGATGATTAGACAGGGCATATCATTCATTTTTGGTGAGAAACCATACTCCTCTGAATAATTGAACTCACTCAGAGCGAATATACCAGTCTCACCAATCTGATATACACCATAGGATTCTAATTTGCTTTCATTATTAAAAAGGTTTATGCTATATTGCTGAGCAGCCCTCAGAAGGAGTTTCAGCTCTGAAAGAGAGGTCGTATCCCGGATTTTTTCAATGAGTTCTTTACCTTTTTCGTATGGAACAATCACAGAGATACTGTCTTCTTCGATTACCTGAAATTCCCGACCGGCTGCGGCGAATGCCTGCCTTAAGGGATAGCGGAATGCAATATTTTTATTCTGCGCTGCGTTGCACCCGTTCCGGTTTGTCTGGAGTAACTCGTAGAGGTTCGTATTTTTCGGGAACTCCGTGGATTTTTCAGATACAGGGTAGTCCATTTTGTTTTTCCCTTCGTGGAAATAATAGTTGTAATAGCTGCTGATGGCTTTCGGGGAGAGCAGGTCATTTCCAAAGTATTCCGGGTTTTCCTTATATTCCCTGAGAAGACGCTCAGTTTGAATCTGTCCTGATAAAATGTCAGGCAGTGTCCCGAGTTTTTCCTCGCTGCTGTTTATGATGTGGACTGTACCCGTTTTCTGTCTTCCGTGTCTGTTACATCTCCCTGCAGCCTGAGCAATACTATCCAATCCCGCAAGTGATCGGATTACCGTGTCAAATGAGACATCAACACCCGCTTCAATGAGTTGTGTGGTGATGCAAAGAACCGGTTTATCTGTGTTATTGAGACGCTGAATCACTTCTGCAAGTATTTTCTTTCTGTGTGCCGGGCAGAGATTTGTGCTCAGGTAGTAGAGACGGCACTCATTTTTGCATGGTTCAAGTTCACGATAGAGTTTTTCTGCCGCGGTTTTCGTGTTCATGATGCAGAGTGTGTTTCCGACACGGTTCTGCAGAAGAAACGCGGCAAGTTCCGCAGATGAATAACCGCCATCTTTTCTTGAATCGCGGATTTCGACGCGTTTGAAACTTTGGAAGAGTTCTGCAGTATCCGGGACAAGTTCAGCAGGATCTGAGATTCTTACAGGTTTTGCTGTTGTTTCCAGTGCGGGCTGTGTTGCAGTACAAAGGATGATTGTTGCGCCGCAGATTTCTGCAAGATAGTTGAGTGCGGTGTTAAACATGCTGAGTGTTTTCAGCGGGATAGTTTGTACCTCGTCAAAAATAATGATACTCTCTGCAAGGTTGTGCATTCTTCGGACTGAGGTGTTTTTCCCAAGGAAAAGGGTGTTTAACAGCTGAACGTTTGTCGTGAGAACCACAGGAATGTCCCAGCGTTCAGTAAGAAGAGCGTGTCTTCCAAGCTGTTCGTATGTTTCTTTTTCCCGGATGAGATTTGAATGGTGTTCAAGAATGAGGTCTTCGTTTTTGAGAGTGTTTTTTATAACCTCTGCATTCTGGTCAATGATAGATGTGTACGGGATTGCATAGATGATGTGTGATTTATGATATTTTTTCGCGTGTGCGAGGGCATATCTGAGTGATGAAAGTGTTTTCCCCCCGCCTGTCGGCACGGAGAGGCGATGAATGCCACCATTCTTTTCCGCAGAGGTTTTGCAGGCGTCTGATATTTTTTTGCGCTCTTTGTCTATCGGGGTCTCTTCACTGAATCCGGATATTTTCTGTTCCAGATTGCTGAGCAGTGTATCCCATGCTGTTTCAAGATGGTAATCTGTATCTTTTGCAGGGAGAATCTCTGCGAAACAGTAGCTGTCAAACCGGTCCGCATCCACAACGCAGCTTAAGAAATAGCGGACAAGGAGACCGAGATGAAATCTACTCTCAATCTGCCCTTTGTATCGTTCTATGATGCGTTTCACTTCAGCAGCAGCTCCGGAAAACAGCTTCTCTATCGCTTTTGCGGAGCACACCTCGCTGAGGAAATTTGCCTTACATTCTTCATAGCAGATGTCGTTTTCCGGCAATACACGTTTTGAAAAGGTATCCTCCCCGTCAACCGAGAGACAGTCAATAATTCCTGAATGATGTGACACAATAACAAGAGATATTATCTGTGCTGCTGTTTTCCGATAGGGGTCATTTGTTTGTCCGAAGGTTTCAATGATGTACTGTGCACCAGCAGCGGAATGATTGATTTTTCCCCGGAGTGATATATCTCCCTGTATTAGATAGTCCTGGAACTCTTTTTTTGCTTTTCCCATATCGTGCAGGAGACCGCATAGTTCTGCCATGTCCGGACATCCGATTTTTTCGCCGTATGTTCTGCAAAGACCAGCTACGCTTCTGCTGTGTTCCGCCAGGGTTTGTGTTCTGCCGCTTTCCGGGTCTTTTCGCGCGAGGTGCATGGTTTTAATTTGTATTATTTGCCGTCTGGGGAAATATACTTATGCAATAGTATCATAGTTAGAGTATGAATACTGAAGATTATCTATTCCTAAGCGGTATTCAGCATTTTGCATTTTGCAGACGGCAATGGGCATTAATCCATATTGAACAGTTATGGTCTGAGAACTACCTCACCTATTCCGGAAAACTGATGCATGATAAAGCTGACAATCCGCTGTTTACTGAAAAACGAGGAGATGTTCTGGTGTCGCGTGCTGTCCCTCTTATATCTCACTCATTACGTCTATCGGGCATTGCGGATGTGGTGGAATTTCACAAAGCAGATGAAGGGGTGAGACTACCTCATCATAAAGGATTCTGGCAGGTATTTCCGGTAGAGTACAAGCACGGTCAGAAAAAAACGGATTCATGCGATGAAGTGCAGCTTTGTGCTCAGGCGATTTGTCTGGAGGAGATGCTGAATACCTCTATTCCTCTCGGGTATTTATTTTACGGCAGGACGCGCAGACGGGAAGAAGTTTTATTAGATGAGAGCTTACGCAGTCGGGTAGCATCACTTGTTTCAGCGATGTATACTCTCTTTGATTCAGGGATTACTCCGGGTGCCAGGTACGAAAAGAAATGTGACAGCTGCTCTCTGGTTCATTTGTGTTTGCCGAAGGTTTTTGAAAAATGTTCTGTGCATTCATATCTGGAGAGATTTGTATGAGAAAATTATGTAATACTCTTTATGTAACGAATCCGAAATCCTATCTCTCGCGCGATGGAGAATCGGTTGTTGTGTCCGTAGATAGTCAGGAGGCAGGACGGGTTCCTATTCGTAATCTGGAAGGGATTGTCTGTTTTGGATTTCTTGGTGCAAGTCCTCAGGTAATGGAGTTGTGTACACAGTTTGGTGTGGGTCTTTCATTTGTTTCACCATATGGCAAGTACCTTGCCCATATCAGCGGGAAACCATCAGGGAATGTTCTTTTGCGCAAGAAGCAATATTATGTTTCTGATGATGAGCAGGCATCTTCAAATATTGCTGCACATTTTATCCTTGGTAAGATTTTGAATTGTAAGAGTGTTTTGCTGCGTTTCTCCCGTGATCATCCCGAACAGACAGATTCATTGTTATTAGATGCCGCAGGAAAACTTTCAGACGGGGTGCGTATGCTCAGGGAAAATGAGTTCTCATTAAATGAACTAAGGGGTGTTGAGGGGGAGTTGTCACATCAGTATTTTGATTGTTTTGATGATTTGATTTTATCCCGCGACCCAGCGTTTTGTTTTGAGGTCCGCTCCCGCCGCCCGCCGCTCAACCGCATAAATGCACTTCTTTCGTTCAGTTATTCCCTTCTTGCAGCCGATTGTGCAACGGCCCTACAGTCTGTAGGTCTTGATCCGCAAGTTGGATTTTTGCACAGAATACGCCCGGGAAGACCAAGTCTCGCTCTGGATTTAATGGAGGAGTTTCGGCCGTATCTTGGAGACCGGTTTGTTTTAAGTCTGATTAATAATCGTATTGTTCAGGCAGATGATTTTGTGGTTAAGGAGAACGGAGCTGTTCTTTTGAAGGATGATGCACGAAGAACTGTACTTCAGACATGGCAGAAACGGAAAAGTGAGGAGGTGTTCCACCCGTATCTGGAGGAGAAGATTGCAGTTGGTCTCCTTCCATATGCTCAGGCGCTTTTGCTTGCAAGACATCTGCGGGGTGATATTGATGCGTATCCACCGTTTATTATGAAGTGAGAGGTTGTATGTTTGTTCTTGTTACGTATGATGTAAATACCGAGACTCCGGAAGGGAGAAGACGGTTGTATAAAGTTGCCAGGATTTGTAAGAATTATGGTACACGTGTTCAGAATTCAGTCTTTGAGTGTGTTGTTGATTCGGTTGCTCTACTTGAAATGAAGAAGAAAATCAAAGATGTTATTAGTCCTGAGTGTGATAGTGTAAGGTATTACAATCTTGGTAATGAAGGGAGAAAACGGGTTGAGCATGTTGGGGCAAAACCGGCGTTTAATGTCGAGGATGTACTGGTATTTTAGGAGGGGTGCAGATTCCGCGAAGGTATAGTTCACATTATTTTTCCGGGAGGTTCGCGATATTCCGTTTTTCGTTCCCGTTTTTATATTTAACAAAGATGCACGGCAATTTCTCCTTTTTGGCAGTCGCTGAGGGAAAAATATCATCGCACATTGAAGAGAAACGTTTTTTTAGTTGTACTCATAGATAATAAAGCTAAGAGTCGCACCCCACGCGGGTGCGTGGATTGAAATATGCAAAATTAGAGTGATGGTGACTCTCACAGGTCGCACCCCACGCGGGTGCGTGGATTGAAATAAGTTCCAGATTTTCGAGGAGTTACCGACTGCAGTCGCACCCCACGCGGGTGCGTGGATTGAAATACTACCTGGATGGAGGAGGCACAGTTATGAGCGTCGCACCCCACGCGGGTGCGTGGATTGAAATATTGCGTGCTTCGATTTACTAAATCATTTTTGTCGCACCCCACGCGGGTGCGTGGCTTGAAATAGGGTGACATATGTCGGAGGCGAGGGAAGA
>JAUNXT010000009.1:3490-34023 GCA_030539655.1 Methanocorpusculum sp. | reverse complement strand
CCTGCTCGCGGCAGAGGACAGGTTTGCTGAGTCGCAGATTATTGAGTGAAGATAATCTTTTTTTTATTTTTTTCTGTGGTTTCTGGAATCTTAGGTGCGGGTGTTCTTCGCGGTTGTTGTAGTTGACGATGGGTATGGGCAACAAGAGCGCAGACCTCACAGACCTCGCCTTCGGCGAAATCGGAAGAAAATCTGCCCCTCGGGAAGAACCCTCGGGGACGCTGACCGCTCAGATTTTCTTCCTCCCTCGACAAGCAATCACACTGTCCGGTACAACAGCCTATCCTGTGTACTGCCCTTGGGGGAGGAGGCGTCCTTTAGGACGCCGGGAGGGGAAATCTTTGTCCCCTCCGATGGTTTACGCCCAACCTGAGGAGGGGGCATTGCGCCCCCGCAGTGGGGCGCATTCTTCAAAATCCGCACTGTCCGGTACAACAACCCCTCACAAAGAGAAGAGAACAACATGAACAAAAACAACAGGAGAAAAAATATGACAAAAAAACATGCTTTAGAAGACCTCCAGCTCATTCCCGGTTCCAAACCGAATGAACTGACTGTGCGTCTGAGTCCGGAGATCTCCATTCAGATGTGGGCTGAACCCAAATGTGGGCCGAAACTGTACTATGGAATGCTTGAGTCTTTGCTGCGCTGGGGTGCAAAGATGAACATATGTCCGAACTGTGGGCTTATCCTTCCTCCTGATAAGACCTACTGTCTGAGATGCGGGCACAAAATGGAATAAGAAAAGCGGAGCGAAGAAGAAAAATAATTACATTTGGGGGAGTAATGACATCGAAACAGTTATTATGATACAAAACGTAGTATTATCTATATGTACTGTCCTTATTGTGGTGTTGAGTTGCCAGATGATGCAGCATATTGTAAAAATTGTGGTCATCGTCTCCCAACTGTAAATTCAAATAATAATTCTGAAGAGAGAAGAAAAGTACAGATAAGTACTGCTGCTCCTGCATACAACAATACTGGAAGTTCTCAATCTCAGACTGCTTCACAAAATAGCTCGAATAAACAATCCCTCCTTATTATTCTTAGCATCGCGGCTGTTATTGGAGTAGTATTTTTTGTGATTCTTTTTGTTGGAATTCTTGGGTCCGGCTCTGGCGGGAACACTGATGACAACTTAGTTTCGGTGAAGATAACTACGAATCCGGCAGGAGCAAATGTGATTAACAATGGTAAAATATATGGGCAGACTCCGATTACATTCCAACTGAAACAAAACAGCACATACACGTTTCTTCTTGAAAAAGACGGTTATAATACAGTGACAAAGGAGATAACAGTTGGAACTAATCCTATAACCATAAATGAGGTGTTGACGGTGCATGGTTGGACATATCATTCAAATCCGACCACAGCTCCAACTGTCAAACCCACTGTAAAACCAACTGTACAACCAACCCAGACACAAAATGCCGATAGTAAAAAGGCAGCAGCAATTGCAAAAGCAATTGAACCGAGAAATCAAATAGTAAGAGATTTAGCATTATCAGCGATAAAGAAAAGTAGCAGTGGAAATTATAATATTGCTCAGGTTTGTGACATTTACGACTATTTATATAAAAACTGGACATATGTAAACGACCCAAGAGGGGAGGATTATTATGCTCCTGCAAGTGAATCAGCAGTTCTTCTAAAAGGAGATTGTGATGATTTTGCAATTCTTATGGCATCCTGTATTGAGGCAATTGGCGGGAGTTCAAGAGTAATCTGTGCAAGGAATGCCGACGGGGGTCATGCTTACACAGAGGTTTATGTCTCTGATGATAAAAGTCACATGCAAAAAATAGCTGGTGATGTTTCAAGAAGATATAATGGGGTTGAAGTCCATTGGCATGAGTCATGGAGTAATTCTGGAAACAATTCAGGCAAAAGATACTGGCTGAACCTGGACTGGTTTGCTTATCACCCGGGTGGGCCGTTCTATAAGAATGATGGGGCAATTCTGATTGTTTATTCGAACGGACACTATGAGCGTGAGAATTTTACGGCATGATAATAAAACCCCTTTTTTAGATTGTAATCCCATAAATCGGATTCAATCGAATTATTTAATGTTGCTTTTCACCTAACTTCTGAAAAAGATGAAGAGCGGTTTTGTATCTGTGAGCACCACAATAGAAACGTGAAGACTACACGGATCCCCAAAGTTAATCCGAAAAGAAAAAAGGTAATTTAGAGGAACTTAGCTATTGCCACACAAATCCCAATAAATACCGACAATGCAGAAAGAATAAGACCAAGAATAGCCATCCATTTTATCCCATGACGTTTTACCACTGCAACAATTCCAATTATTGTTCCAATAATTCCAAGAAGACACCAACCCGTCAATGAAAAAATCATTCCCAAGATTCCCAGGACAAAAGCAGCAATTGATTTTCCTTTCTTTGTTGTGTCGAAACTGAAATCTCCTATTTCAGGACTTGTAGAATAACTCGTTTCCGGTTGCTTAACAGTCGTAGCTTGTTCCTGAATAACCGGTTTTTCTGCTACTGTTTCTGAACTCTCATTTAGCCCTGATAAATCTTTTCCGCAGGCAATACAGAAATGCGAATCCTCAGGTAATTCAACGCCACAATATGGACAATACATATGTTATATTTTATGGCATTTTAAAATATAATATTTTCGCTGTAATAATGCTGCATATCATTTTTAGCACAAAATTAATATAATTTAAACAACACAATATATTATATGGCTCTACATCCCGACGCCGTCAAAGGCCTTGCTGAATCCTTTAATAACAGTGGTTTTTCACCAACCGTGAGTGTAATTTTAACTATTATAATAATTGGAGGGATGTTTGTTTTGATCTATCTTCTCAGAGATTATATTGGCAATTTAATATGGAATTCGTTCAGTGAGAGAAGGAAGATGAAGAAACAAGAACTATCTGAAGCGGAGAAGAGAAATAGTGAATTGGAGCAGAAAAAAAATCAGATAATACGTGAACAGGCAAAAGAGAGAGGGGGAGGGGAGATGGAAAAAAATGTTGTTCAGTATTGCATGTACTGCGGAGCGAAAGTGCCTCCCAATTCCCAATTCTGTATGAAATGTGGTCAGCGGCTTCCTAATAAGAAATAATTCAATTTTTGTGCTGAATGGTTCAGATTACTGTGAGACTCTCACGGTGATAACCGCTTGTGCATAATACTTATTTTTACTTTTTCTTTCGGACTTTTTCTATGTTTATTTGTATGTTTTGATAGTATGAGGAAACAAAATTAATAAATACATCAAATAACAAAAGAAAATATATGAAGAAAATTGCTATTGCCCTATCTTTGTTAGTTATCTTGGCAGGATCGATTCTGGTTGCAGGGTGCGTCTCTGATTCTGGAAACACCGAATATTCTCCGATTGGAAAATGGGTGGGAAGTCCGCTCGGTGAAACATATGCTCTTGAGTTTACATCTTTAAATTCTGGTTCATTTTACATGACAATGTCCCCGGGAACTATGACTGCTGAAATGGCTGGTCTTGATGTCCTTGGTTATTCAGGTGATATAAAAACACTTGGTGGAAATGCTCGGCTTGAACATCAGAGTACAAACAGGTACTCAGTTATTCAGACATCTGTTGATGTTGTCATGTCCAATGGACAAACATTAGCGTATGAGGTTTCATCCAGTGATGAAGAGAATACTATTGGTTATTTTGATTTGTTATCAAACTCATCCATGGAGATGAATCTTAAACGGGGTGGATCATTTACCTTAAACAAGGTTGCTGATAGTGTTCCCTCCCCTGATAAAACAGAGCAAAATAACATAGATATAACAGGATTATGGAAAGGATATTTCTCTCCAAGCGACATATCACTTAATGTTGTTTCATCAACTGAGGGGTATATGAAATACACATACCCAGATAAATTCGTCTTGGCAACAGATGTGCTTGGTGAAGGGTCTGGATTAACTGGATATTTAAGAACAATTGGTTCAACAGTAAAATTAGTAAAAACGAGCGATGGAAAATACAGTGTCTATGATGAAGATTTGTATATAGATACATACACTGGAACAACAATGAACATTCCAAAAAGTATGGGCATGCACGAATATTCTGGAACAATTGCTGTGTTATCACCCAATAAAATAACATTTACAGACAGTGATAATGACACAATTACCTTAACAAAATCCTAATCTTTTTATCCACTGCTGCAGGTCATTCGCGTCTGTCGGTACCGCTCGCCTGAAGTCTCGCGGAACCTCGGACGCTCATTTGTTTTTGGTTGTTGGAACTCTGGAACCGCCCATGCTCGCCTCGCCAGTCCTGCAGACTGACTGCGGCTCGCATCGGCTCCCCAGCACCCGCCGCTCACTCGGTACTGCTCGCCAGGGGCTTCGCAGAACCGTGTCGCCAGTCCTTCGGACGTGGCTCCAGGATCACGATTCGCTACGCTCATCCCTCGCCGTTCGCTCAGTTTAGGATAGGCCACTGCGGGCGGCTACCCGCATGCCCTTCGGTCATGCTCCGACTTCGAGCCTGACGGCTCTCGTCCGCGCCGGAGTCGCACGGAAAAACCGTGCTCCAGCTGCAACGCCAGAGGCGTGCAGCGCTGCGTGCCGCAGGCACAGCAGCAGGCTCACGGCTCACGTTGTTCGCCCCTCGCCAGTCCCGCCCCGCACCCCGGGCACCCACGCTAAAGAGCCGCGGTCTCCAGGCTTTACGGCACATAAAATTCACGCTGAAGCCGCGGCTTTACGACAAAGAACACCCGCGGCTATAGGCGAGCGGAACGGAAAGAACAATCACGCTAAAGAGCCGCGGCTCCCCCGAAAGCACCCGCGCTGAAGTCGCCGCCCCGCACCCCGGGCTCCCCCTAAGTCACCCTAAGTCACTTTATAGTTCCATTTATAGTTTCCAAGGCCGCCCAAACTCTCCAAATATCGCCTATAAACTCACTTTAATGTCATCATTTGCCGTCTTTATAGTTCCTTTAAAGTCACCTAAAGTTCTATTTACAATACCTTCCACATTCCGTTCTTCTTTGCCCCAGCACGCTCAATATATCCGTGCTCCTTCAGACTCCGGATGAGCTGTGCAACTGACTTTCTGTTCATAGAGAGAGACACTTCGATATCCGGATATGTTGCCTTCGGATGAGCCGTCAGATACTCCAGAAGCTTTGCCTCATTCGGTGTCAGGGCTTCACGGACCTTCACCTTATCCGCAGGTGACAAATCCTGATGCTCCATGGCCGTAAATCGGACCATAACATCTCCTCCGTGAACAATATACTCGGGATTTGCAGCACCCATCTCTGCACATGCATCACAGATTTTCTTTATCCCGCGCCCCCAGGCTTCAATAAATCCTGCACGATAAAATGTATTGGCAATATCCGGATTAAAGGGGATAGATTTATGGTCGGACATCAATGTGTCTGCGGTCCAGTTTTCAGGGAAGACACAGCTGTTGCTGATGAGTATCTTATCCTCATCTATTCTAATCTGGATTGGGCATGCATCAGCCCAGTTCGAGTGACACAGGGCATTAAACACTGCTTCTTTCAGTGCTTCACGGGAATAGGGATATGTCTCTATTCTCGTATCCTTCTTATACGAAACAGACATCTTCAGATATTTCAGGAAGATAATGTCCAGTATCCGGTCTGCCTGAAGTATCAGGGAGCCGTGCACGTCGTCCATATACTCAATCTCCGGGCCGGAGAACTTTCCGATTTTTGTATAGACTCCGGTGAACCATTTTTCCGGATTCCGGTGGAAGAGGATGACTGCAGCCCGTTTTAGTTTATTGTCAGTGACCAGTCCGAGATGCTCCATGAGTTCGCGGTTGGTAAGTCTCAGTTCCGCATCCGAGAGTCTTCCGGAACGTTTTGCTTCGCGTTTAAATATCTCAATACTTTCGGTATCCAGTTCGTCTGCGGTGACGTCATTCATGGGGACTGCATCCCATTTTGTTCCGATTGTCTGTAAGAGGAAGCGGGTTAATGCGTTTCCGACTAATCTCTGGTTGGTGCTTCCGGAACGGTAGTAATATTCCCCTTTGTAACTTACCGGATAGGCTGCAGGGACGACGACAATTTCAAGGTACTCTTTTCCTTCTTTGGAGAGGAGGTTGACGTCTGCGAGTATTGACATTGAGTTCTGGATTTTGTTCGGGATGTCGACGAGCAGTTTTCTGCTGTTTTCAATGCCGGTTACGACTCCGTCGTCATTTTTTCCGATATAGATTTTTCCGCCCTGTGCGTTGGCAAATCCGCAGACCCATTTGAGGTATTCGTCTCTCCAGGATTCTTTCCATTCGATGTTCTGATTTTCTTCCATGGTTTTTACCTCTGTTTTCACTGTGTCCAGTTTAGCCGTATCCTGTTTACCTGTATCCTGTATTTATGATACGCAGCAGCCGGCGTTTGTATTTTTCTGCGTGTTTTCCGGGTGCTGTTTTGTGTTCGGAGTTTTTCTTTATGCAGGAATTATGTTTATATTTTGTTTTTTCAGATTATTATTTTTTTGTATGCGAAGGAGAGCAGCAGCTCCACGCAGGGCTCCTCCATCTGGCTTACGGCAACCCCGACGCCGACGGAAATACCTACACCGACCCCGACGGTGACGCAGACGCCGGAGGTGCCCTCCGTAAAGCCGGTGGCAAGCGAGACCCCCGCCGGAAAGAGCCCCGTGCCGTTTATGGGTATACTCGCAGGGCTTGGGTGCGCAGCGGTGGTCTTCGGGCTGAGAAGGAAGTAAGGAATTCTGAACAAACTATTTTTTTGACTGGTTGTTGTACCGGTCAGTGTTAATTTGAAGAATGCGCCCCACTTCGGGGGCGCAATGCCCCCGTCGCCAGTCGGAGACTGGCTCCAGGCTCACGGCTTCGAGCCTAAAGGCTCTCGCCCCTCGCCCTCCTCAGGTTGGGCGTAAACCATCGGAGGGCGAGGGGCGAGCGAAGCGAGACGTGAGCCCTGAGCACGTCTCCGACGTGCGACGGGACAAAGATTTCCCCTCCCAGCGTCCTTCGGCCGCCTTCTCCCCCAAGGGCAGTAATAAGGATAGGGTTGTTGGATTGGAGAGTGCAGATTTATGTGGAAGGAGGAAGGAATTCCAAGCGGTTAGCGTCCCCGAAGGTTTTTCCTGAGGGGCGGAATTTCTTCCGATTTCGCCGAAGGCGAGGTCTGCGAGGTCTGCGTTCTTGTTGCACACCCACACCTCAGTTACAACATTCGCGACAATCACCCGCAACTAAACCTCCCTCCCTCTCTTCCCCCAGCGAGCCGCCCGCGCCCCGCGATTTAAGCGGGGCTAAAGCGCGGGTGAATAGGCTCGCGATTTTGGGGGATTCGCGTAGATTCGCGTTTTTGGTGGTCAACGCCGCATCGTCAGTTACAACAATGACCGCGAGTACCCGCACCTAAACCCACAAAACCAACCAACAAAAAAAAATAATACAAAAATGTTTCACTTTCGTGAAAGCACAATCTGAATCACAGAAACATTCGCAGGACCTGCATCGGTCTCCACTGCCTCCGTAGAGATAGTAACCTCTTTCTTATCGACATCCGTCAGAAACTGCCGGACGGTAATCTCTGCAGTATCAACCGCCCGCACGATAGTCTTCCCGCGGGCCCTGATACAGACCTCCTTTGCTCCTGCATTAAACTGGGTAACGACCGCCAGCACATAATTCATCACCGGCTTCGTCCCGATATAGACAACATTATCTTCCATCGGTTCGCTCAGATATCTCAGATATATTTCTTCGAGTGAAGCAGTTCTGCATTCAGAACCGATGCTCCGGCTGCTCCGCGGATTGTATTGTGACCCATCGCAACAAATCTGATGCCCTCGCGTACTCTGCCGACAGAAACCGTCATAGCTCCTCCTCTGTTGCGGTCAAGACGCGGCTGCGGCCGGTTCTCCTCCGGAAGATAGAGGACTGATTTGTCGGGCTGTGTCGGAAGTCCCTTAAACGGTGCCTCCCATGTCTTAAAGGCCTCAATAACCTCTTCAGGGGTTGCCTTGATGTCAATCCAGACATTTAAGGTGTGTCCGTCAATTACCGGCACACGGTTGCAGGATGCAGAAACCGTAAACGGTGCCCCTGTAATCTGACCGTTTTCGAAGGTTCCGAGAATCTTATTTGCCTCGCGCGCCATCTTCTCCTCTTCCCCTCCGATGTAGGGGATGACATTGTCGTAGATACCGAATGCGGGAACGCCCTCAAATCCTGCGCCTGAGATTGCCTGCATGGTTGCAACCTGGATACCGGTAAAGGAAAACTTCCGGAGCGGGGCTAAAGCCGTTGCAAGCATAATCGTCGAGCAGTTCGGGTTTGTAACGATAAATCCGTCGCGTTTTTTCCGCTGGACATCGATGAGTGCGGCATGCTCGGGGTTTACCTCCGCAATCATTAAGGGGACATCTGCATCCATGCGGTGTGAGCTTGCATTGCTGAAAACACCGACACCTGCGTCAGCGATTGCGGTTTCGAGTGTTCCCGCAAGCTCTGCGGGAAGGGCTGAGAAGACAATATCACAGTCTTTTACCGCATCAACGTTTGTCGGGGATACAATGAGTTCTCCCGCTTTATCCGGGAACGGAGAGTCAAGACGCCAGTTTACAGCGTCAGCGTAGCGTTTTCCTGCAGAGCGCTCGGATGCGGTAAGAGTCGTCAGCTCAAACCAGGGGTGGTTTGCAAGCAGCTGAACGAATCTCTGACCCACAGCTCCTGTGGCTCCAAGAATACCTGCCTTTAACATATGTAATGATATTGGTTTTTCTTGGTTATAATACTGTGGAATGTTTTGCGGAAAGTGAAGGGTGTTTTTGCGGTGTCTGACTGTTCATTATGGTATCCTTCAGACAAACCCGTTGATAAACACCCTCATAAACACTCTCATAGACATATCCATAGACATATATCATTACACCTCAAATAAATAAGGAGTATTAACAAACGGGGAACACCCAATGCTCGAAAACGAATATCAGTTAGACTTCTTTAAGGAAAACGGCTATGTCCGCAAAATCTGTAAAAAGTGCGGAATGCCGTTCTGGACGCTCGACCCCAAACGCGAAGTTTGCGGTGATGCGCCCTGTGAACCGTATCAGTTCATTGGAAATCCGCTCTTCAAAAAGCACACTGTAGCAGAGATGCGTGAGGCATACCTCTCCTACTTCGAGAAAAACGGTCACACAAGAATCAGCCGCTATCCGGTAGCAGCACGCTGGAGAGATGATATCTACTTAACAATCGCCTCCATCGCAGACTTCCAGCCGTTTGTAACAAGCGGCACATGCCCGCCTCCGGCAAACCCGCTTACCATCTCCCAGCCGTGTATCCGGTTAAACGACCTGGATAACGTGGGACGCTCGGGAAGACACTTCACCTGCTTTGAGATGATGGCGCACCACGCATTCAACACCGACGAGCACCCGGTCTACTTCAAAGACCGCTGTGTTGAACTCTGCGCGGGATTTGTAAACTCCATCGGCGGCGACCTCAATATGCTCACCTTCAAGGAAAACCCGTGGTTTGGAGGAGGAAATGCAGGAGCATCAGTCGAAGTCCTCATGGGCGGCCTTGAGGTTGCAACACTCGTCTTTATGAACCTCTCGCGCAAGAACTCCGGAAAACCGCAGGTCATGATTGACGGCAAGGACTACTATGAGATGCCGCTCCGGATTGTGGATACCGGGTATGGTCTCGAGCGCTTTACCTGGGCATCCTGCGGAACACCCACCGCATACGATGCGGTCTTCCCCGACATGATTCCGCGCCTTTTAAATGCCGCAGGAATGGAAGACTACCTGAACAATCCGGAAATTGAAGCAATCCTCGGGAAAAACGCACAGTTTGCAGGTCTCATGGATATCAGAGGCGAAAAGATCAGCGAACTCAGACAGAAAGTGGCAAAAGCATCCGGTATCTCTGTATCAAAACTCGAAAAGATTATTGTTCCGATGGAAAACATCTACGCGCTCTGCGACCACACCAGATGTCTTGCCTACATGTTAGGCGACCTCATTGTCCCCTCAAACGTGCGCGAAGGATACCTGGCACGTCTTGTTCTTAGAAGAAGCATCAGAATGATGCAGGAGGCAAAGGTCGACGAGGACTTAGGAGACCTTGTTGTTGCACAGATGGAAGACATCGGGCTTTCCAGCTTCGAGCAGACCCCCTCAATCGTCCGCGAAATCATCGCACGCGAGGTTGAAAAGTATGATGCAACGATTGCCCGCGGCACCCGTACCGTTCAGAGAGTCGGTCAGACCTACGTGAAAAAGAACGAGCCCGTTCCCTTATCAGAACTTATCACCCTCTACGATTCCCACGGAATCCCGGTAGATCTGATGAAAAAGACGCTTACCGAGACCGGAGCACAGTTTGAAATCCCGGACGATTTCGACTCGCAGATTGCTGATATGCACTCCGAAAACGAAGGCGAAAAGCAGGCCTCTCCTCTTGCAAAGTATGCAGGGCGCATCGAAAAGCTTCCGGCAACCGTAAAGGACTACTATGCCCACCCTGAGAGGATGGAGTTCAGTGCCACTGTCCTTGACGTCATCGAGGACTATGTTGTCCTGGATACCACCTGCTTCTACCCCGAAGGAGGAGGACAGCCTTCCGACCAGGGTGTTTTTGCAGGACACCAGTCCGCAAATGTCCTTGAGGTTGTCAAGTACGGGGATGTGATTCTCCATAAAGTAGATGACCTTGTGTTCAGACCGGGAGACAATATCAAAGGAGCACTCAACGAGGAGCGCAGACGCGCCCTGATGCGCCACCACTCGGGAACACATATGGTAATCCGCGCCGCAAAAGAGGTCTTAGGCCCCCACATCCACCAGGCGGGATCCCAGCTCTCCCCCGAGTCTGCAAGACTTGACATCAGACACTACACCCATATCACCGACGACGAGCTGAAACAGATTGAGGCATACGCAAACAAACTCGTGATGCAGAACCTCCCGGTGGAGATTTCCATCCGCCCGAGAGTGGAAGCCGAGCAGGAGTTCGGGTTTGCCCTCTATCAGGGAGGAGTCCCGCCGGGAAAGGAGCTTCGTATCGTTAAAATGGGCGTCGAAATCGAGGCATGTGCGGGAACGCACTGTATGTCAACAGGTGAAATCGGCCCCATCAAACTGCTCCGCTTAGAGCACATCCAGGACGGTGTCGAGCGCCTTGAGTTCGCCTGCGGATTTGCCGCACTCGATGCGATGCAGCACATCCAGGGTCTTTTAAACACCTCTGCAGACACGTTATCGGTGCAGACCGAAAACCTGCCCGGAGCTGTTGAACGCTTCTTTACCGAGTGGAAGGACCAGAGAAAGGAGATTGAACGCCTGCGGTCAAAGATTGCCGAGCTTGAGATTTCCCGCCTTCAGGGCGAGATGGTAGGAGACGTCGAGGTTGTTGTAAAGCAGCTTGACATCTCCCGCAAAGAGCTGGTAACTGTTGCTTCAGCCGTTGCAGCCCGCGGCGGCGTTGCAGTCTTAATTACCGCCGCTGACGGCGTGGGTGTTGTTGCGGCATCCGGAACCGACAAAGTTCACGCAGGAAAACTTGTAAGCGAGGTCTGTGCGGTTGTTGGCGGAAAAGGCGGAGGAAAGCCCGGCCTTGCACAGGGTGCAGGCTCTGATGCAACTCAGACAGGCGCAGCCCTTGCCAAAGCGGAAACCCTGGTTAAGGGTATGCTTTAACCCTTTTTTTAGTATGCGTTTTCTTGAGTTTGCGGAAATCTGCAGCAGAATAGAAAAAATCTCCTCACGCCTGGCGATGGCTGACGCACTCTCGGAAGTCTTCCAGACCATATCTGCAGAGGAGCTTGCGGTCTTTGTGCGGTTTGCCCGGGGGAGGATATTTCCCGACTGGTCCGCGGAAAAGCTGATGTTCGGCCCCTCGCTTCTCTACGAAGCCTTAGCCTATGTCATCGGAAAGAAGAAAGAGTATGTAATCTCTGCCGTAAACAGTTCGGGAGACACCGGCTCGGTTGTCGAGGGACTTCTTGCAAAGCGGGAGCAGATGATGTTTTTCTCCGAGGAGCTCGAGCTTCTGGATGTCCATGCCCGCTTCCTATCAATGGCGCAGAGTCAGGGAAGGCGCTCGCAGCAGGAACGGCTTCGTACCGCCCAGTATCTCTTATCAAACGCCTCGCCCATAGAGGGACGGTATCTGAGCCGTCTGATCTTAGAGGAAATGCGTATAGGTGTCGGCGAAGGCGTGGTAAAGGATGCTGTGTCAAAGGCGTTCGGTATTCCCGCAGAGACCGTTGAGCATGCACATCAGGCGCTAAATGACCTGGGGGAAGTAGCCCTCCTTGCAAAAACTGCCCCGGATGAACTCTTAAAGGTCCATATCACTCCCTTCAAACCCGTCAAGATGATGCTTGCACAGGCAGGCTCGATTAAAGGAATGCTTGAGACGCACGGAACGCTCGCAGCCGAAAACAAATACGATGGAAGCAGGTTCCAGTTCCACAAGACAGGAGACAAAGCTGCTATCTACTCGCGGCGTCTTGAGGAGATGACCGAATCCCTTCCCGATGTTGTGGCAAAGCTTTCGGCTGCTGCGACGCATGATGTTATAATCGACGGAGAGGTAATCGCAATCCTTAACGGAAAGCCGATGCCTTTCCAGACGGTGCTTCGGAGAATCCGGAGAAAGCATGACATCGATGCCGCACAGGAACAGATTGAGCTCAGGCCCTGCGTCTTTGATATCCTGGTCTGTGACGGAAAGACCTTAATTGACCTGCCGTTTTCGGAGCGGAGAAAGATTCTCTGCGAGGTCATGACCGACTATGTGGCACCGCAGATTGTAAGCAGTTCGGCTGACGAGATTGAAGCATATTATCATGCAGCACTCGATGCGGGAAATGAAGGGATTATGCTTAAAGTCCTGGATGCCCCGTATCTTCCGGGCAACCGGGGAAAGCTCTGGATTAAGATTAAGCCCGAGGTGGATACCATCGACCTTGCGGTGACAGGTGCCGAGTGGGGCGAGGGGAAGCGGGCGAAGATGTTCGGATCGTTTATTCTCGCCTGTCAGGACGAGAACGGAGACCTTTTGGAGATTTCCCGTGTTGCAACCGGAATCGATGATGCGATGCTTTCAACGCTCTATGACCTCTTTAAGGACCGTGTTGTTGCAGAGCACGGAAAGACGGTTTCGTTTGAGCCGGATGTTGTCTTCGAGGTCGGGTATGCGGAGCTTCAGCGGAGTACGAATTATCCTGCGGGGTATGCTCTGCGGTTCCCAAGGTTTGTGCGGTTAAGAGACGATAAGGATGCAGGCGAGATTGAGACTATAGAGAGTCTCCATAGACGTTATTCAATGCAGAATAAGGAAGAATGAGGGGCAAAGAGAGGCCCTGATCTTTTTTTGATGTGAATTAAAAAAATAAAAAAAACAAAAAAGACAGCGTTACGGTTTTACCCGCTTTGCCATCAGTTTTACATCACCGGTACCGAGCTGAATCGGCTGACCGACAATGACGTTTTCAGTAACTCCGGAGAGCTCATCATACTCATGCGCCACCGCTGCATCGAGTAAGTGGTTAACCGTCACTTCGAAGGAAGCACGGGACAAGACCGACTCTTTCTCGCCTGCGATTCCATGACGTCCAATCTGCTTGACTTCTCCATCCATACACATAATGTCTGCAACGAGCATAATGTGTCTTCTGTCCACACTGATACCCTGCTCTTTTAAGGTCGAGTATGCTTCATCAATGATTGATGCACGTGCTGCCTCAATTCCGAGCGTTGCTGCAATCTCTGCGATGTTGTTCGTTCTTGTTCTCGTGCAGTCGACACCGTTGATCTCAAAGACGTCCTTCAGGTTTGAACCTTCCGTATGGAGAATGTACTCATCGTTCTCTTTTCTTACGACAACACGCTTTACATCATCAATGCCCTGCACAATGACCTGACGGACATGCTCTGCGAGCTGGAACAGGTTCTGATACGATTCACGGTTCTTCGGAAGGAAGCGCAGGATTGCATTGTCCTCATCGATTTCAAGGTCAAACTCACGGTAGTGACGCTTGTCCTTAATCTTCTGCGGTGCACGCTTCATGACGTCTGCCACCGGAATCTTTCTCTTCTTACAGACCTCTTTGTTAATCTCAACCACGACGCACATGTCTGCGATATCGGTCTCGATATCTCCGAACTCATGAAGCGGGGCGGCCTCAATCATCCAGGAGACCTCACGTGCCTTGTCTCTGTCCTCACGGTAGCCTTTTTCAAGGTAGATGGTCATCGTAGGAGTTGACGGCTCCTTTCTTGCGTCCATGATTTCAATAAGACGCGGCAGACCTAAGGTAACGTTAATTTCAGCCACACCCGCGAAGTGGAACGTACGCATCGTCATCTGCGTACCCGGTTCTCCGATTGAGTGGGCTGCATTGATACCTACCGCCTCGCATGCCTGTACACGGGTCATCCGGTATTCGCGCTCGATACGCTCCAGAATCTCGGCAAACTGCTTGTCGGAAACCGGGGTTCCCGCATCATGCTTTTTGATGAGGATTTTTATCAGCTCGGAGGTGGTTGATACCGGGTATCTGGCTTTCATCAGAGTGTCAATTCTCTTCCGTAAGAGTCTGAGGTCAATCTCCTCAAACTCCTCAGGGGTCTTTGCCTCAAGCCAGGTGTCTACCAGCTCAAAGAGGGTCTTTGGCATACCCCAGGAGTGAACCTCCTTTGCAATCTCGGTCTCGGGAACATAGGTCTCAACCTTTCTTACAACCGGTGCCTCCTCTTCGGGGACCTCCTCGGTCTTTGCCTTTTTCGAGGTTTTGCGTGTCCGCTTGGGCTTTTCCCCGGAAGGGGCCTCTTCGGGCGTCTTTGCCGGCTCTTCCGCTGCAGATTTCCTGGAGATGGTTACCTCAAACGGGGCATCAATGATGGACTCAACGGTCTCTTCAAGGGTTTTCTTCTTCGCCATTTAAATCTCCTCCTTTAAGACTGACTCAGCAATTCCTTTGACATCGACCGGAAGACCGGATGCGGATTTTGCCGGGTCTGTTCCGTCTTCACCGTAGATGAACTGGATAATCTTTCCTCCGGTACTTCTGACCGTTCCGTCATATGCGACCTTTAAGTCCTGCAGTGCGTTAATCATACGGCGCTGCAGATAACCTGACTGTGACGTACGGACTGCAGTATCGACAAGACCTTCACGTCCTCCGATTGCATGGAAGAAGAACTCAGTAGGGGTTAGACCTGACTTGTATGAGTTTCTGACGAAACCGTGTGCTCCTGCCCCCTTGTCTCCGCGTCTGAAGTGCGGGAGGGTTCTGTCCTCGTAACCTCTGGACAGACGCTCACCACGAACTGCCTGCTGACCGATACAACCGGCCATCTGTGCCATGTTAAGCATGGAACCTCTGGCACCGGAGACTGCCATCACCACAGCAGAGTTTTCGAAACCTAACTTACGGGATGCAATGTCTCCGGTACGGTCACGTGCCTTACCGAGTTCGCTCATCAGCTGCAGTTCGAGGGTTTCTTCGGGAGTTCTTCCGGGCATCGGCTCTAAGTGTCCCTGTTCGAAGATCTTAATCTTCTGTGCCGCGTCGTCTTCTGCCTTGTCGAGGACCTCGCGAATCTGCTTGTGTTCGTTCTTTCCGAGATCCGTATCATTGATACCGTAACTGAATCCCTGAAGCATAATGCCGCGGATTGCAAGCTTTGTTAAGTCATCAATGTACTCTTTCGCACGACCTGTGCCGTGCAGACGGATGATTCTGTTAAGGATTGTACCATCCATTGCACCGACAGACTTTTTGTCAATCGTACCGGATAAGAGTTCTCCGTCCACGATTCTTACGAATGCATCGTTTGGACATCCCTCTTTGGAGTCCTTGGTACACGGGTTGCAGTTCTGACAGCAGGTTGCCTTGTAGAACATCGAGACATCTTTCGGGAGAATCACCGAGAATGCCTGTTTGTTGCTCCAGTAGGGGACACCGTCCACGACTTTTCCGGGCTCGGGGAGGTGCTCCATCTTTGTGTACTTCATAAGATAGAGGAACTCTGACTTGTTGAACCACTTGGTCTGGTTGGTTAAGGTGAAGATTCCTGAGATGTGGTCGTGCAGACCTCCGATAATCGGTGCTCCGAATCTCGGAGATAAAATGTTCTCCTGAACTGCCACGAGAAGCTCTGCCTCCGCCCGCGCCTCCTCGGTCTGCGGAACGTGCAGGTTCATTTCATCCCCGTCAAAGTCTGCGTTGTACGGCGGACATACTGCCGGGTTTAAGCGGAATGTTCTGCCGTTCATGACCTTGATGTGGTGGGACATGATAGACATTCTGTGAAGTGAAGGCTGACGGTTGAAGAGCACAATATCTCCGTCACGCAGCTGGCGGTCGACCTTCCATCCGGGTTCAATCATTTCAGCTACGGTATCACAGTTTCCTTCAGGGCCTGCAATCAGTCTGATACGGCGTCCGTCAGGGCGGTTTACATAGTTTGCACCGCAGGGGTCACGTAAGGTAGGTCTGTTTGGACCAATTCTGATCATCGTGCGCATATCCTCGATGTTCTGCTTTGTTACACGGACTGGTACCGACATCTCATTTGCGATTGCAAGCGGGACACCGACCTCACCTACCGACAGGTTCGGGTCGGGGGAGATAACCGTACGCGAGGAGAAGTTCACACGTTTACCGGAAAGGGAACCTCTGAACCGTCCGTCCTTTCCTTTCAGTCTCTGGGACAAGGTCTTAAGCGGTCTTCCGGAACGGTGACGTGCCGGTGGACATCCTGCGACTTCGTTATCGAGATAGGTTGTTACGTGGTACTGCAGAAGTTCCCATAAATCCTCGATAATCAGCTGCGGGGCACCTGCATCCTGGTTTTCCTTAAATCTCTGGTTGATTCTGATAATATCAACGAGCTTGTGGGTTAAGTCATCCTCGGAACGCTGACCGTTTTCAAGAATAATGGAAGGTCTTACCGTGACCGGCGGCACCGGAAGAACGGTTAAAACCGCCCACTCCGGGCGTGCGACCTCGGGGTCGATTCCAAGCAGCCTCAGGTCCTCATCGGGGATGCGCTCCAGGCGCTCGCGGATATCAGCCGATGTCAGCTTGTGTTCAATCTTGTGGGACTTTCCTGCATCATCGGTCTCGGTTGCGACCTCAATAAAGGAGGTCGGTTTTTCAAAGTTAATCTTTAACTGCTGCTCACCGCAGTACGGGCAGACACGCTCCTTTTTGACATCCTTTTCACCGATGGTCTCATCGGAGTACGGGTCATCTTCGAGTGCGGAGAACTTTTCAATCTCCTCTTTGTCCAGAAGCAGGCGTCCGCACTCGCGGCAGGTGACACGCAGAAGCTTTCTGATAAGACGTGTGTATCCGACGTGAATTACCGGCTTTGCAAGGTCGATATGGCCGAAGTGCCCCGGGCACTCTCCCTGTTTCTGACCGCATGTTTTGCATCTAAGACCCGGGTCAATGACGCCAAGCGATGGGTCCATTAATCCCTTCGGGTACGGGAATCCGTCATCGTCGTAGGTGTCAGGCCAGATGACCTTACAGACACTCATGTCACGAATCTGTTTCGGGGAAAGAAGACCGAACTCAATCCTTCCCACTCTCTTTGGTACCGTCATACCATATCCTCCAGTCTCAGTCTCGGGGCTATACCCATACTCTTCATCTCATCAAGCAGGAGTTTGAATGCGTAACTCATCTCAACCTCGTAAATATCAGTCTCTGCTCCGCAGGCAAGACACCTGGTGGTCTTCTGCTTTGCATCATACATCGCAACCATACCGCAGCGTGCGCAGACATACTGCTTTACTGCATCGGACTCGTCTAAGAGACGCTCTTTTAAGGCCATGGCGGCTCCGTGACCAATCATCACATCACGCTCCATTTCTCCGAATCTGAGACCTCCTTCACGTGCACGTCCTTCGGTCGGCTGACGGGTTAAGACCTGAACCGGTCCGCGGGATCTTGCATGCATCTTGGTAGATACCATGTGGTACAGCTTCTGGTAGTAAATGACGCCTATGTAGATATCAGCCTTAAAGCGTCTTCCGGTAATTCCGTCGTACATGACCTCACGACCTGTGTGCGCAAATCCTGCGGCATTTAACTGGTGGCGGAGCACCTGCTCACGGGTTAAGGCATCTGCTGCAAGGTCTTTTGCGATTGACTTATCCTTTTTCAGGCGGTCCTGTGCGAAGGGAGAATCAAAGATCTTTTCAACACTGGTCTTTCTGAATGAGGTTGCATTGACACGGGAACCTTCAAGGGAACCTGCCTTTCCTCCGATCATCTCAAGCATGTGCCCGATGGTCATACGGGACGGTACTGCGTGCGGGTTGATGACCAGATCAGGGGAGATACCTTCTGCAGTAAACGGCATGTTTTCCTGCAGGGTGATTAATCCGCAGACACCCTTCTGACCGTGACGGGATGCGAACTTATCGCCAATCTCCGGCACACGAAGGTCACGGGTTCTTACTTTAATCAGACGGGAGGAGTTTTCAGACTCGGTAACAATTACTGTATCAACGATACCTGTCTCGTTGCTTCTCATCGTAACAGAGGTGTCGCGGCGTTTTTCAACGGCGATAAGTTCTCCGGTGGGCTCCTCAAGGAAACGCGGCGGAGAAGTCTTTCCGATTAAGACATCCTTCTGCTTTACGATGGTCTCCGGGTTAATGATACCATCGACATCAAGGTTTGCGTATGAACCGGGTCCGTGGGATCCTGTAATATCATCTTCGGGGCGCTCGATTCTGTCAACCTGACCTCCCGGGTAGCGGCGCTCCTCTCCTTCATAGGTTCTGAAGAAGTGGGAACGTCCGACACCGCGCTCGACAGAGGCCTTGTTGAAGATCAGTGCATCTTCAATATTGTATCCTTCGTAGGAAATGATAGCAACACAGAAGTTCTGACCCTGCGGGCGCTTTTCAGACCCGATCATCTCTGCAGCCTGTGTGTGCACCATCGGAATCTGCGCATAGTGGAGCATATGTCCTCTGGTGTCAGGGCGAAGTTTCATGTTTGCCTGGGCAAACCCTAAGGCCTGTTTAATCATTCCGGCACCCATGGTGACACGCGGAGATGCATTGTGCTCCGGGAACGGAACATGAGCTGCTCCGATTCCAAGGATTAACGAGGGGTCGATTTCAAGATGGGTGTGCTCTTCTGTTAAGTCCTTCTCCTCGACTGCAATATAGAGGTCATCCTCTTCTTCTGCGTCAATGAACTCGATTTTACCCTGTGATACAAGGGAGTGGAAGTCATAGACGCCTGCCTTTACCTTTTCAATATCCTCATTGGTTACTGCAGGAACGCCGTTTTCAACGACAATTAACGGGCGTCTTGCACGTCCTCTGTCTGTATTGATAATGATTTCATTTGAATAATCTTTGTAGGAGATGTTGACCTCGGTTGAAACATCTCCTGAACGCCGCATCTGGCGGAAGTGACGGGTAAATTTATCTCCGTCGTCAACCTTTCCGATTAATGCGCCGTCAACGAAGACACGTGCCATTTTCTTATCCATATTTACTCACTCCTGATTGGCTCGATGTCCATACCCTGAATTATATGCATTACTTCCTCCACATCCGTTCCGCGGCTGATTTCAACCAGCTGCGAGAAGTTCTTCACAAGACCGCAGTTCGGACCTTCCGGAGTCTCCGAGGGACAGATTCTTCCCCACTGTGTCGGGTGAAGATCACGGGCTTCGAAGTGCGGCTGGGATCGTGATAACGGAGAGATGACTCTTCGTAAGTGCGAGATGACAGACATGTGGTCCACACGGTCCATAAGCTGCGACACACCGGTACGCCCTCCCACCCAGTTTCCTGTTGCAAGCGGGTGGATTAAGCGCTCGGTTAAGACATCGGCACGGACAACTGTGCTGATTGCAAGTTCACGGTGTCTCATGCTGGCTCTTTCGAGCTGATATTTGACATCACGGGTTAAGCGGTTTAAGGAGATACGGAATAAATCTTCCATTAAGTCTCCTGCAAGCTTTAAGCGCTTGTTTGAGTAGTGGTCTTTGTCATCGATTCTCCTTTTGTTTAAGGCGAGATCGAAACAGGCCTCAGCCATACGCCCTAAGAACTCTGCCTTTGCGAGACGGACGTTCTTCACAGCTTCCATGTAGCCGCGGTCCTCTGGTTTGAGGTTTGTCGGGAGGAGATAGTTTAAGTGCGGCAGGAGATAGTTGTCGATTACAAACTCAGCACGCTTTCTCTGGTACTCTTTGGTCTGGTTCGGTGCAAGTTTTTTACCGACATACATGATACCTTCGTTTGAGTCGGCGCACTCGCTTTCCTCAAGGTTCTGCATCATATATGTTAAGATGTCCTCGGAAAGAGATACAGCTGATACTATGTCTTCATCAGACTCCATACCAAGGGCACGCATCAGGTCTGCGAACCGCATGTGTCCTGCAACCGACGGGAAGGAGACCTCAAGCAGGTTTTTCTTGTTCTTTTCGACAACAACCAGTGCACGGTAGCCGCGGTACTGCGAGAAGACCTTTGCAACGTGAATCTGCTCATTGTACCGCTCGGTGTACTCGGTCATAATCTTGTTCGAGGCAAGGTCTTCGAGGGTCATTAAGACACGCTCGGTACCGTTTACAATAAAGTATCCTCCCGGGTCGCACGGGTCTTCACCCTGCTCTGTACGCTCTGCTGCGGTAAGTCCGCATAAGTTGCAGGCGTTTGAACCGATCATTACCGGCATTAAACCGATGTTGGTCTCCTGAACCGGATAGACTTTGTCTCCCTGGTGAAGAGTCATTTCGAGAATCATCGGTGCCGCGTAGGTGAGGTTTCTAAGGCGTGCTTCCGTCGGGAAGAGCTTGCTCTGTGAACCGTCAGCTTCACGGACAATCGGGTGTTCTACGCGGATGTTTCCCAGTTCAACCCATACCCTTTCCTGATTCTTGCCGCGGTTTTCAATCTCTGTTTCTACGATTTTCTGCTCGTCAACAACTTTCTGGAGGTTTTCCTCGATGAAGAAGTTGTATGAGTCGAGCTGATGGCGGGCCACGTGTTCCTGTGAGAAATACGCGCCTGATAATACGCTTCTGTCAATCATGATTTAGTCTCTCCGGCTTATTTTTTCGGGCGTCTGACGACAAGGCGGTACGAGGTTGCCTCGCCTGCGGTCTGGCTTTTTCTGATAATGCGAAGAACATTTCCCGGGACGGCCTTGCACGCTTTTACAGCGGGGTCATCATGGTAAATTTTCGGCAGCTGATCTTCATCTATGCCAAAGGACTGGAGAAGGTCAGCGACTTCCTCCGGTGTCATGATCTGATGGTCCGGGACCATCTCATGCAGTAATACATTTAGTCGTGTCATGTAGCTCCTAATCAGATTCCTATCTGGATACGTTGTCCTGCTGCTGATTTTTCAGGTAGCCGGATTCATTTTAAGGCTGAATCCCGTGCCTTTCTAAAAAGAATGTGTTTCTTCGGCGGTTTTGCGGACATCATCCGCACGCCCAACGGGCGCGCCTGTGGAGTGAGTAAAATACACCACGGACCAGAATGAAATGGGATAGACATGTGCGATGTTTTCCATGTCAAAAAAAATCCGGGTGTAAGCGGGCCATGAGGGATTTGAACCCCCGACCTGCGGATTAAAAGTCCGACGATCTACCTGACTGATCTAATGGCCCGAGAGTATCACACAGATACTGCTTATACATGTGTGTCTTATGATGATATAAAGATAGTGATTTATCCGGAGAATAAAGAGTTATGTACTAATCTCTTCAGAACAAATATTATACCTGTAAAATGGCAGAGATTTCCGACTACTTCCCGTATCAGTCCTATCGGAAAAACCAGCAGGAGATGCTCGAAAAAGCGGCAGAGACCGTTGAAAAGAACGGTATTTTAATGATAGACGCCCCTACCGGATGCGGAAAATCATCGGTAATCGCCCCACTCCTTGCAAAAGCGGACGGGAGAAAGATTCTCATCGCGGTGCGGACCATCTCCCAGCTGCAGATTTTTACGCGGGAGCTCGAACTCATCAGAAAAAAGAAAAAGCCCGACCTGAAGTTCACCTACCTCATCGGAAAGGGAAAGATGTGCCCTCTCGGGGGATTCGGGGATACCTACCGCAAATGCGAAAGTGTTAAGGCATTCAGTACGGCATTGATGCAGAAGCGTGCCGAGCGCGGCTCGTATGTCCCTGCAGCAGACAAAGAGATTCAGAATCAGATTCGAAAACAGGAAAAAGACCACCCGGTAATCTGCCCCTATTTTATTTACAGCAGAATCTTTGCCCCGTCCGAGGAGGGAGGAAAACGTCTGGTCCCCTCCCCGGAGCTTCGTAAAAAGTCGGACGCTGCGCAGAAACAGGTGGTAAGCCCCGCAGACCTCATAACCTTTTCAGGACACGTCTGCCCCTACGATATGATGCTCAACGCGGCAAAAGGGGCGGATGTGGTTATCTGCAACTACTATCACTTGTTCAGCGATGAAATCCGCGAACAGCTGTATGTAAACCTCGGATGTGAGGAGAGCAAGGTCATTCTGCTCCTGGATGAGGCGCACAATTTAGGAGACGTTATTCAGAGCATCGAAAGCATAAAGATACGCGAGTCTGATATTGAAGCGGCGGCAGTGGAGCTTGCAGGACTCAAAGGACGGGTCAGGGGAACTGAGGCAATACACCATGTCCTGCCCCGCATCGCCCGGTTCATCGACGGCTTAAAGCACTCCACGGAGATTGAGGACTGGTTTGACCCTGCAATCTTTAACCGGTTCCTGATACGGGAATCGCTCTATGCAAAGCCGGAGACGCTTTTAGAGGATATCATCACCGTAAACGACGAGCTGCGCAGAAACAGCATTGAACGCGGGGATTTCAGGGAGTCGGCAATCGAAAAGCTCGCCGAATTTTTAATCAGACTATACCGTTCTTCCACCAATCCCGCCTATCTTACGGTCTATACCAAAGACGATGAGTCGGTAACCCTTGAGGTCAGAAACATCGACCCCTCGGAGCGTCTGCAGGAGCTCACCTCGCACCATGCGGCAACGATAATGCTTTCCGGAACGCTCTCTCCGGTCGATGCCTACAAACGGTACTACTTCGGCGTCATGCCAGCAGACACCCTGTCTCTATCGAATGCTTTCCCGAAGGAGAACCGGCTTGTAGCAGGAATCACCGATATCACAACCGCGTTCTCGCGCCGCCAGAACGAGGGAAACGTCGCAAACATCGAGCGATGCATCCTGGAGTTTGCCAAACTCAAAGGAAACAGCGCGGTCTATTTCCCCTCATACCAGCTCATGATGGACTATTTTAACCGCTGCGGACACAGAATCAGAAACAAGCTGGTTTTCCCTGAGCCGCGCGAGTCAGCCGAGGCAAACGAGGTCCTAAACGAGTTTATCTCGCTTCCCCTGCGGCACAAGTCGGGAATTCTCTTTGCCGTCTGCGGAGGGAAATGGAGTGAAGGACTGGACTACCGCGGAGACCAGCTGACCTCGGCGATGGTCATAGGTCTCCCCTTAGCCCCGTTCACGCCTGTCCGGCGGATGGTAAACAGCTACTATAAACGAAAGTTCGGCGAGACCGGGGAGTTTATCGCCTACACGCTTCCTGCAATCAACAAATCGATGCAGGCTTTGGGGCGTGTTCTCCGGACCGAGTCGGACCGCGGGGTGTTAATCCTCGGCGAGGAGCGGTTCATGTCGCCTGAGGTCTTCTCCGGCGTCTCTTACTGGATGCAGGCGGAACTGCAGCCCTGTAAGACAACAGATCTCTCCCGTCTGCTGCAGGGATGGGATGCATGAACTCAGGCTCATGCAGATTCGGTCTCTGGCGGGTTGCAGTCGATTACAGCGGGGATGTCATCTATCGCGTACGGTTTGTAAAGTCCGCCCCTGAAGGCGCGGTGCCCGTACAGTTTACCCGCTACCTTTCCGGAAAAGCGGAGAGTTTTTCCCCGCTCTCCTCTGCCGCAGTAGCGGAAGGGTCCCTCCCGTATGCGGAAATTTACCGGGTCGTATCGCAGATTCCCTACGGGGAGACACAGACCTACGGCGAGATTGCTGCAGCGTGCGGCACACACCCGAGGGTTGTAGGTAACGCCATGGCGCGAAATCCGACCCCTCTTATTGTTCCCTGCCATCGTGTAGTGGCAGCAGACGGTATCGGCGGTTTTTCCCCGGATATCGGGATTAAGCAGATGCTTTTAGCTCTGGAAGCGAAGCACAGAAAGTGAGTTTACAGGAGTGATTTAACATGAGTAAATACGATCCGCTCTGGAAGTATGTGGGAGAAACGTGTGAGGAGGAGCTGGTCCTTTCCTTCGGAGAGATTGAGGTAATCACCGGATTTCCAATAGATCATGCATTTCTTCAGTATAAAAAAGAGCTGACAGAGGCAGGGTTTGCCGTGAAAAAAATATCGATGAAGGAGAAATATGTGCAATTTGTAAGATGCGGGTAAGAAATTTTTCCGCATCTTTTTTCAGACCTTATTTTCGTCCGTCTTTTCCGCGTTCAGGCCATTTTCATCCGCAGGTCACCGGATATGCGGCACAGATGAGTGCCATGATACAGAACCTTTTTGCCACCGGGTGTTATACATAGAAAATGAGGTATCATACATGAGAAGTATTACCACATTTGATATTCAGTATGCGCACAGGTTCTACGGATTTAAGGGTGAAGCCCAGTATCTGCACGGACACACCGGTGTTCTGACGATTGAAGTTGAAGACACGGTAAACCCGGGCGTGAACATGGTTTTTCCCTGCAATGAGATTCAGAAGACCGCATGGAATGTGCTGAAAAACTTCGACCATGCGCTGATTCTGCGTGAGGACGACCCGCTGCTTCCGGCAGTGCTTGGTGTCTATGAAAAGCAGGGGATTAAGAATGGTCACCCGCAGAACACTATGAAAGGTGAGGCATTTAAGACTGAACTTGCAGCTGCGTATCCTGACTGCCGTCTGGTTGTAACGAAGGAGACGATGACGGTTGAAGGTATGATTAAGATTGTCTATGATCTGCTGAAAGACAAACTCAACATCGCAAAGTTAACCTTTACGAGCGGTGTCAATGCTGCAACAGAAGAGTACCCGGTAAAAGGTACCATGGACCGCTGTCCGCTCTGCGGAATTGCACTGAAAAACGGCGTCTGTCCGAAGTGCGGCTACCGGAAGTAAATCCCGGAGAGAACACGGATTTTCCCTGGATTTACTCCCGGGAATGCTCTTTTTTCACAGGGTAGATGCCAAGTATCCGGCACATTGAAACAAAGGTTTGCTGAAACAATTATCTCCTTAAACGGAAACGTACAGAATAGTACTAAAAAAGGAAACTAGTACACTAAAAAAGGAAACTGACCTGAAAATGTTTTTTCTGGAGACGGCGTCGTTTACTCTTCAGGTTCCTTATCCAGTCCGTACTTCATCCGCAGGGCATCGCAGGCGTTTTCCAGTTCGGGAAGTTCCGACCCGACCGAGTTTTTGAATCCTGCATATCCGTAAGTGGCCGAAAGCGCAAGCCCAAGTCCCTCTTTTCCTTCATCTTCTGCGATGCGGCAAAGGAAGTAGACGATGATGTCGTCGCTTACCGACTGGTGGAAGGTGCGACCCTGACGCATCTTCACATACATCGCAAAGGTCACCATATTCTGTTCGACCGAGGAGTCTATCAGCCCTGCGAGTTTTTCAGCGGCTTTTTCCGGTTCAATCTCTTTTTTAAAGACAAGGCGGGATACGACGTATAGTTTATCCAGCTCATCAGCGGTCAGTTCTTTTGTCATACAATATAATTGTTTTTTAACGTTATAAATCTCTGGTTTCGGAGCGGATGTGAAAGGAACATCAGATGATGCATTGCCGCAGAACCGGCTGAACTAAGGGGAAGAAATGCGGGTCTGCCCCTCCTTTTTCCAAAACCATAAGGAAAGCCTAATATGTCGGGCAGACTAACCAGATAATGCAAAGGGATCGTAGGGTAGCCTGGCATCCTAGGAGACTGGGGGTCTTCTGACTCGAGTTCAAATCTCGGCGGTCCCATACAACTCTTTTGGAGAACATTATGAAATTAGCACCTGAATGCCGTTCATGCCTGCTGAAAAAGGTTCGTTCAGAGGCAGTTTCCGTCATATCCGGGGAAAAAGAACTGGACACACTCATCGCAGACTGCGGAAAAATATTTGACGAAGAGTATGCCCGCCGTGCAGGAGCTGCCGATGCCGCGGGAAAAATCCACCGCATCTGTTATGCGCGGATGAATATTGCAGACCCGTATCTGGAGATAAAAGACCGCGACAACCGCCGCGCAGCAGATACTTTGTCTGCGGTATCTGAAAAGATTTCCTCCCTCCATGACGCTCTTACTGCGGCTGTTATCGGAAACGCGATGGACTATGGAATTACCGGACATACCGTAGCAGACGATCTTCCCGCATTCTTCAACGAAATGTTTTCACACGGACTTACCCTTGACGACTCTGAGGAGTTCTTACCTCTCTGCTCGCGCGTTGTCTACTTTACCGACAACTGCGGGGAGCTCATCTTTGACATGCAGTTTATCCGCTCCTTGCAAAAACGCGGAAGCCGCGTTACTGTGGTGGTAAAGGATGGGCCGATGTTAAACGATGTAACCCTGCGCGAGGCAGAACTCGCAGGACTTTCAGAGGTCGCGGATGCAGTCTACTCTGCAGGCGGTGGTTCGCTTCTTGGAACGCACCCGGACTTCTTCCCTGAGGAGGTCCGAAAAGCGGTGGACGATGCGACTATTCTTATCGCAAAAGGGCTTGCAAACTATGAAAGCCTTACCGAGTATCATCTGCAAAAGCCTGTCGCATACCTCATGATGATAAAGTGCGATGCGGTAGCCCGCCATGTATCCGAAGCGTGCGGACGTCCCGTGGTCAAAGGGAATATGGCGGCCTTTCTGCAGCGTCCGCAGTAAAGACGGCTGCATGGACAACTGCTGTTTATCATTTCCCGCGGAATAATTATCCGGATCCGGAAATAACCGCCGGATTTCACCCGCATTGTTTTCCCTATCCTTTTTACCCATGAACACCAATATAGTAATACTATTTGAGGCATACTATGACTGCATCAAAAATTCTCCTTCTCATTATCGACGGCGTAGGAGACCGTCCGTGTGAGTGTTTAGGCAACAAAACCCCTCTTCAGGCAGCAAACCTGCCAAATCTCGATGAACTCGCAAAGACCGGTATCTGCGGTATTATGGACCCGATCTCTCCCGGAATCCGCGCCGGCTCCGACACCTCCCACTTATCCCTTTTAGGATACCCTCCGCAGAAGTACTACACAGGCCGCGGACCGCTTGAGGCCGCCGGATGCGGTATCTCCATGGAGCCCGGGATGATTGGTTTTCGTGCGAACTATGCAACAATGGAAGGGGGCTTAATCACCGACCGCCGTGCAGGGCGCATTGAGGACACAAAAGAGATCTCCCGTGCGGTAAAAGAAGGTGTTGACCTTTCAAAGTACGGAGTGACCATCGAGTTCGAGCCGGGAACCGGACACCGTGCAGCGCTTGCCCTGAAAGGGACGGGACTTTCAGCTGCTGTCACGACCAATGACCCGAAAAAGACGGGGGCTTCCATGCTCACGATTAAACCGACCGACGACTCTCCCGAAGCAAAACGAACGGCTGAGGTCTGCAACGAGTTCGTGCGCCAGGCAGACGCAATTCTTGAAAAGCATCCGGTAAATGCCGCACGGACCGCATCCGGAAAGAACCCTGCAAACGCGGTTCTTATCCGCGGAGCAGGTGAGATGGGCGTATATGAGCCGTTTGAGGAAAAGCACGAACTCTCCGGAAGTGTTGTGGCAGCTGCCGCATTAATTGCCGGAATCGGCGTCTCCGTAGGTCTTGAGCGCATCCCGGTCCTTCCGACAACCCCCTTATCCGAGCAGGTGTCCCTTGTCTTAAAGGAGTTTGACAAAAAGGACTTTGTGCTCTTCAACATCAAAAACGCGGACGAGTACGGACATGACGGAAAGGCGACGGAGAAGAAGGAGTTCCTCGAAAAGATTGATGCGGCAATAAAACCTCTGATGGAAAGAAGCGATCTTCTGATTGCGGTCTGCGGCGACCACTCAACGCCGTGCACCATCAAAGAGCACAGTGCAGACCCGGTGCCGCTGATTCTTCACGGAGACGGTGTCCGCCCGGACGGGGTTACAAAATATGATGAGATATTCTGCGCTGCAGGCGGCATGTGCAGAATCTGCGGCGGGTCTCTGATGGCCGTCATGCTTGATTTAATTGACAGGACGCACAAGTACGGGGCGTAACGTCCGGCCGATATAACTATTAAGTAGAATTAAGTACAATATTATATTATTTATTGAGAACCAGGAGGCATCATGGCTGAGAAGCAGAAGGAAACTACGGAAAAATATCTGAATCTTCCAATCCTGACACCGGAAGAGGAACAGGAGATTGAGGAGCGGGAGGAGAGACTGGCTGCCGAGCGGAAAGCAGCAGCGGAAAAAGCTGCTGCCGCAAAGAAGGCTGCAGAGGCGAAAGCAGGGGGTGCGGACATGAAAAGGACTGCGGTGTATGCAGGGAGAGAGCTTCGCGCCTCCCCGTCTTCCGGGAGAGTGATAGTAGCAGATGATGTTATGACAGATACCCGGTCTGCAAAGACGGAAGCGGCAGCAAAAACAGACGGTGACGTCGATGCAGCGGCAATCGCTTCTGCGGTTTTGGGCGGCAGCACGGACAGTTCGGAATCCGGGAAAGAAGAACCTGCAAAGGAGGCCTCTGATGCCGATGCCTCGCTTATTACCGAGATTCTCACCGGTGAGGAGTTAAACGAGCAGCTGTCAAAGCTTGACCGCGAAGCACTCGAGACCGTTCTTTCCGCAACAGATATTTTCAAAACATGTATCCTTCCAAATAAGACCGAACTGCAGGAGAGAATCCTGAAGACAAAAAGCGATATTATAGTAGGAGACCACAGCAAAATCGAGTTCGGTCTGTACGGAGAGGATATCGCTGTCTGTGAATGTACACAGATATACGGAGACATTGTGGCCTCGGGAGACCTCAGAATCGATAACTTCTGCGATATATTCGGGACGGTCATCTGTAACGGGGATGCCTATGTCGGAGAGGGTGTAAAAATCCACGGCAAAATGACCATCGGCGGAAATCTGGATATTGCAGACTCGGTAACGATTGAAAAGGAGTATCAGACCTTCGGCCTTATCTCCATCAGAAGCCCTGTCCCCGTCATCACATACCTTATCATCTACATCTTTGCCCTTCTTCAGATTAATGGGGAGAAGGCAGCTGAAAAAAAGCTCGACTCAATGCTTTCAGGCGCACAGGCAACGCCTCTGGTTCTTCCGCCGAGAACAACTATGGATCTGGCCTACTTTGCGGTCCAGACGCCGATGGATATCGGGGTAAACTGCCGGCTTCACGGAAACATCCGTGCACAGTCTGTAAAGATTAAAAGAGACACCACCTTATTCGGCAGTGTCAGTGCGGCAGAGTCAGTCAAAATCGGTGTCCGTGATGCAATCCACGGCGATGTTGCAGCAAAGAGCATCAGAATCAGCCGCGGGGCTGACGTCCTCGGGGATTTAATCGGAGAGACCGTATGGCTGCACGAGGATGCACATGTTTCAGGTGTCATTAAGGCAACCGAGGGGCTTACCTTCGGCTCAGGAGACTAAACGATGTCACGGCTTTCAGCGATGATTGATGCAGAATCTCTGCATTTTATCGAACCGGATTATTCAGCGCTTGTAAATAACGGGGAGCCGGGTGTTCTTATCTGTGAGGCAGTCCCTGAAAAAAACGGTGCACGAATTCTTCTGGATACGGAGGGAAACCCGCTTCTTTTTGCGGTGAAAAACGCCGGGGAATGGTACGCCACCGGGTGGCTGTTCCGCGACCCGTCGGCTGAGGAACTTGAACTCTTTGAGAAGGCAGAAGGTACCTTTTACGAGGAGGAGCGTAAGGAAATCGAGTCCGCGTTCAGGGAAGAGTTTTCCTCGCGGATTGCAAAGACGGTGACCGCCGTAGGTGAGGACCTCACGGAGCACCGGATTGAGATGATTCGCTCTCTTTTGGGAGAGAAGTTCGGAACGAATCTTTCGGGTGCTACCTGTATCGATGCATGCTGCGGCTCGGGGATAGGGTCTTTTGTGATGCGCTGCTTCGGGGCAAAACCCCTTGCCTATGACAATGACGAGGAGCTTCTGGCCCTCGGGTTTTCCTGCGGGCGGCTGAAGACTGATGAAGCGGTCTGTATCGACGGAAGAATCGCCTCTGCGTATATGCCTGATGCGGACTTTGGTGTTGGAATCATGTTCGGGCAGATGTACTCGTATACAAAGGAAATCTGGCAGCCGATTGTTGAAGAGCTTGCAGGGATTACGAAAAAGACTCTGATTACAGTTGCGACTGAAGAGGAGGCGCACTGGGTTCAGGAGTGGGCGGCAGGTGTCGGGCGGACGCTGGAGATTTCGGAAAATCCGCGTGACCCTATCTATGACCGGTGGGTCT
>JAUNXT010000009.1:0-3390 GCA_030539655.1 Methanocorpusculum sp. | reverse complement strand
CGGACGCTGGAGATTTCGGAAAATCCGCGTGACCCTATCTATGACCGGTGGGTCTGCTTCGGGTAAGGGAGGCTGCTGTCCGGAATGCGACAGATGAACTTCTGACTGTCCTGAACCAGCAGAGTATTCTGGTTGAGGAACGGATGTCATTGGCAGGTGAAATCACAGGGTATTAGATGCCGTGATTCAATTTTTTATTTCCAAATTCTCGGCATATATCTGGATTAAATAATCTTATTTTATCATCATTCATCAAAATAACTGAATAAATGCAGCACACATAATTTATGTTCAGGTGTGTGGACTTTAGAAAAATAGATATCTGAAAAGACCCAACATAGATATAGTGACTCATACAATCAGATACCGGATTGAAGCCAGAAAAAAGAGGAACAACCCGAATACCTATTACTACCTTATCCGGGAGTTCAAGACGGGAGGCAGGCGGTGTGTCATCACAAAATACATAAAATCAGGCAGCCGCCCCTCAGATGAAGAGATTGCAGATTATCTTTCCGGACATATTTTCGAGATTGAAGATACCGCACAGAAAAAATACCTTCAGGTCCGTCAGGACACCCTCGTTTGTAAATATCTTGATGCATCTTCTGCGGAATCCATAGAACGACTCAGGTATCTCCACAACTATGTCGGAAATCTGATATCAGCAGATGAAGCACGCTGTTATGAACAGGAGGCTGAGTATCAGTATATCCATGGAACAACAGCTGTTGAAGGGAATACTCTGACATACGGCGAAACAAAAGAGCTTCTTGAACACGGCATACTTCCCGGGGGAAAAACAGCACGGGAAATTTTTGAGATTCAGAATTATAAAGAGGTTGCTGCATACAGAAACAGGTATACTGGCAAAGTAACGTTGTCTTTCATCAGAAAAGTTCACCGTCTGATAATGACAAATATCCTCTCTGAACCCGGACAATTCCGTACAACAGATAATATTTTAATCTCCGGCTATGACTACCAGGTAACGCCTTCTCTTCTAATCGAAGAAGAGCTTGAGAATCTGATTGCATGGTATTATCAGAAAATAACTGACGGATACAATCCGTTTGAATGTGCAGTGATGTTCCATTACCGGTTTGAAACGATCCATCCGTTTGTTGACGGAAACGGAAGAGTCGGAAGAGAGCTGATGAATTATCTGCTGGTAAAAGCCGGATATCCGCGTATCCTTGTTCAGGGTAAAAACCGCGAAAAATATCTGTCTGCACTGCACTGCGGAAACAATGATGATATTACAGGGATGATGAATATCTTTGCGGAGATAAGTGTTGAACAGAGACTGTCCGCACTTGATGCAGCCTTCAGACAGCAGCTTGAGATGCGCATCCGCGGCGCGCCCGATACGAACGCACGGCTCAATCTGTCTGAATTTTTCTAAGAAGGAATAATACGCAAAAATGCGAGAGGAGGGATTCGAACCCGCGAACGTCTTACGAACTGATCTTGAGTCAGCCTCCGTTGGCCGCTTGGATACTCTCGCTCAATAATGCCCTGATAAAAGTGCCTTGATATATTGGTCTTCTACCGTATCAAAGTTATTGCTTGATACCCCCGCCCCTGCCGTATCCAAAGATTAAACCGGATAGGTTTTTATCTGTAACACCCAAAGAATTAAGTATATGATAAAGGTCGCAGTCAACGGTTACGGAACCATTGGAAAACGTGTCGCAGACGCCGTCGCAGCACAGCCGGATATGGAAATAATCGGCGTATCCAAGACTAAACCCGGAGCAGAGGCGCTTGTTGCCGTACAGCGCGGTTATCCGCTCTACATCGCAGACATTGCCAAAAAGCCAGCCTTTGAAAAGGCAGGAATCCCTGTCGCAGGAAGCGTTGAGGAGATGGTGGCAAAAGCAGACGTCGTAGTCGACGCAACCCCGGGAGGAGTCGGAGTCTCCAACAAGGCCCTGTATGAAAAATACGGAAAGAAAGCCATCTGGGAAGGAGGGGAGGACCACGAGGTTGCAGGATTTTCCTTCAACTCGTCCTGCAACTATGCCGAAGCCCGCGGAAAGCAGTTTGCCCGCGTGGTCTCCTGCAACACCACGGGACTTTGCAGAATCATCAACCTCATCGACAAGGCGTTCGGTGTGAAAAAGGTTCGTGCAACGATGGTGCGCCGCGGAGGAGACCCGGGAGACATTAAGCGCGGTCCGATTGACGCAATTGTCTTAAACCCGGTCACAATTCCGTCCCATCACGGCCCTGATGTACAAAGCGTTCTGCCGCACATCAACATCGTAACATCTGCGATGATTGTTCCGACAACCCTCATGCACATGCACTTCTTAAACATGGAGTTAAAGAATCCGGCAACAAAAGAGCAGGTGCTTGACCTGATTAAAGGCCACCCGCGTCTTGGTCTTATCACCAAAGCGAGCGGTATTACAAGCACCGCACAGATTAAGGAGTACACCTCAGACCTGCTCCGTCCGAGAGGAGACGTCTGGGAGAACGGAATCTTCGAGGATTCCGTCTCGGTCCTTGACGGTACCGACCTGTACCTCTTCCAGGCAATTCACCAGGAGGCGGATGTCGTGGTCGAAACCGTTGACTGTATCCGTGCGCTGGCAGGCGATGTCGCATCGGCTGAAGAGTCGGTTGCGATCACCAACAAGGCAGTAGGTCTTACTGCCATCCGCTGATTTTTTCATGGATTTTCCTGTACCGTCTCCGGACAGAACGCACCACCTCTATAACGGGGTGCCCATCTATCAGGAGCGCTACATTGAGGTGCGGGAGTATGCATTTCCGGGGCTTGCCGCGGCGCGTGATGCCTGCGGCTGGTTCCACATCGATTTTTCAGGCGCTCCGGTCTATACCGGGCGGTACCTCTTTGCAGGAGACTTTTCTGATGATGTCGCAAGGGTAAAAGCCGGAATAAAATCAGAGGATGGAAAGCCGGATGCCGTCTTTTTTTACATCGATGCAGAAGGTCAGCGCATCGACTCCCGGGAGTATGTGTGGGCAGGTGACTTTCATGAAGGTGTCGCCTGTGTGTATCACAAACGCTTCGGGGCAGCTCACATCACAACCGCAGGGGAACTGCTCTATAACGCATGGTTCTATGACGTGCGGCCCTTCGAGGGGGAACGGGCGCGTGTCCGCGACGAATCAGGATGGAAGTTCATTGACCGGACAGGCGATGTCATCGAAGATGCGGATGAGCCTGCGGACACGTATCCCCGCGGAATGGTCCGGAAAGTTCCCGCAAAGAATTTTATTCCAGGTATCATCCGCTCTCATCCGGGCCATGACGCCTGTGTTGTCCTGATTCGCCATGCGGAGCGTGAGCCGTTCCGGAAAGGCGAGGGGGGGATTGATAAGAAGCTTACAAAGCGCGGAGAAGAGGCGGCACGGGCG
>JAUNXT010000008.1 GCA_030539655.1 Methanocorpusculum sp. | reverse complement strand
ATGCGGGCTTCTGCGAACGATAGTGAGCAGTACCGAACGAGCGGAGGAGAATAGCCGATGCGGAGCGAGAGCGTAGCATGGGTGCGAGGACCCGGATTAACGGCCGTAAATGAGCGACGGGAGGTTCCGCGTAAGCGAGACCGACTGAAGCGAATGACATGGGAAATGTATGAATTATAACAACAGTGCTGCTCGTTATTTGCAAAACGAATGATTAAAGCCGAACAGAGGGGGATAAACGAACAACGCCTATGGCAACAAAAATATAATATACAATACATACAATATAAACCTCAAAAAACACAAACAATCCCTCATCTACGAGTACGTCACCGGGAAAAAACGCATCGCAGGAGCCAAAACATGACACCACAACAAAACAACCCGGACAAAACCGGAAAAGAAACCCCAAAAGAAACGACCGCCGTTGTGCAACAGGAACACCCCATCATACTCTACCAAATCGAAGACGCAAACATCAGCGTAAACGTACGCTACAGCGGAGAAACCTTCTGGCTCACCCAGAAAGCCATGGCAGAACTCTTCGACTGCACAACAGACAACATCTCACTGCACCTGAAACACATCTTCGAAGAAGAAGAACTCGACAAAAATTCAGTTACCGAGGAATCCTCGGTAACTGCCAGTGACGGAAAAACATACAAAACAAAATTCTACAGCCTCGACGCCGTAATAGCCGCCGGATACCGCATCAACAGCAAAAAAGCAACCAGATTCAGACAATGGGCAACAAAAACCCTCAAAGAATACATCACAAAAGGCTTCGTCTTAAATGACGACATGCTCAAAAACGGAAAACCATTCGGCAAAGACTACTTCGACGAACTCTTAGAACGCATCCGCGAAATCAGGGCAAGCGAACGAAGAGCATACCAGAAAATAACCGACCTCTTCCAGCAGTGCAGCAGCGACTACGACAAAGAAAGCGATATCACCAAAGAATTCTACGCCACAATACAAAACAAACTCCACTTCGCAGCAACCGGAAAAACAGCCGCAGAACTCATCAGCGAACGGGCAGACGCAAACCACCCGACCATGGGCTTAACCACATGGAAAGACGCACCAGGCGGCAAAATCTATCAAAGTGACATCACAACCGCCAAAAACTACCTCAACGAAGCAGAACTCAAACGCCTGAACAGACTTGTTACCATGTTCATCGACTACGCAGAACTCATGGCAGAGGATAACATCGTAATGACCATGCAGGACTGGGCACACCAGACAGACAGATTCCTCAAAAACAACCGGAGAAACATCTTAACAGGTGCAGGTCACATAACCCGCGCTGAAGCAGAACAGCACGCCCGGGAAGAGTACAAAGCGTTCCGGAAAAAACAGGACAAAAAATACATCTCAGACTTCGACCGGGAAATGGAAAAATACTACAAAGGAAAAGAAAACTAATGGCAATCTGCGTAATATCTGCGGGAAATCTGCGAGAGCCGAAGGCTCGAAGCTAAAGCAGGCCGAAGGCATGCGATCTGTGCGTAATCTGTGTCTGACGCGCGAATGCGCGTTGGAAAATCCACACCGTCAGTTACAGTCCGACGCAGAGCATCCGCACGAGCCCCACCCCCTGCGCAGAAAAAATAGAGGGGAGACCGAAAAACACCAGATGCAAATAGAGCTTTAGAAAATAGGTAAATAAGCCTCAGGCGAGATTTGAACTCGCGACCTCGTCCTTACCAAGGACGCGCTATACCCCTAGGCCACTGAGGCAAGTATGCGTTATTAATATAAGCAGGGATTTAATTTAAACGTTGTGGAATAAATCCCTGAATCACGGGCAAACAGAATGGCCGGCAGGGCAAAACACCCCTGCGCGCGAAATAACCCGCGTTTACTCCCTGCTGCTATCTGCCTGATTCCCTGCCCGAATAGCCGAGGCAGCGAGAAACGCCGTCGAAAACGCCGCCTGAATATTATATCCCCCGGTATCCCCGTCGATATCAAGAACCTCGCCTGCAAAGAACAGATTCGGGCAGATCTTCGACCCGCAGGTCTTTTTGTTCACCTCTGAAAGAGACACACCCCCTGCAGTAGCCATTGCGGCAGAAAAATCCCCGGTCCGGTCGACTGCGGCACGGTACGCGGTAAATGCCCGCACCAGACTTTTTCGGGCGGCAGCTGATAGCTGCGCACCCTTCAGGGACTCTGAAACCCCTGCCGCGGACAAAAGGGCATGAATCAGCCGCTCCGGAACTCCGAGGTCATAGAAGAGATTCGGGACCGCCTTTGCCCCGTCGTTTTGGCACCGCTCAATGATGAGGGTATCAAATGCCCCGGGTGTCAGGTGAACAAAGGAAATCTCCAGGATGTCGCCTGCATAAATCCACCTCCCTGCATCAAGGACTGCAGGTCCTGAAAACCCGAATGCCGTAATCAGAAGGTCGCCCGCATTCTTCGCCGCAAGGGTGCCGTTTCTGAAAATCCTGACGGTCGCATCCGTGACTGAAATCCCTGAAAGCTCCTTTAAGGGAAACTGCTTCACATAGACAGGAGTCAGCGCCTCCTTCGGGGGAACGATTGTATGTCCGAGTGACTTTGCGAGGAGGTACCCGTCACCTGACGAGCCGGTATGAGGATATGACTTTCCTCCGCAGGCGATGATAAGATATTTTGCGGAAAACGTTTCGGCCCCGGTATCGATGAGAAATCCCGCACTGCTTTGTGCGATGCTTTTTACCCGGCAGCCTGTCCTGACTTCCGCACCTGCTGTTTTGCACGCCGCAAGAAGCGCCTGCAGAATGTCTTTTGCGCTGCGGGATTCCGGGAACACCTTCCCGTTTTCCATCGTTTCAAAAGAGATGCCGTACTGCCCGAAAAACGCTGTTGTATCGCTGTTTTTAAACGCCTGAAGCGCGGGCTTCAGAAACGCCGCGTGTTCTCCTCCCCCGTAGTGTTTTAACAACTCCGCAGGTGTTCCCGCATGGGTGATGTTGCACTGTCCGAGTCCTGAAAGCAGCAGTTTTTTCCCCGGGGCATCCGTTTTTTCGAGGAGGACGGTGCGCATCCCTTTCAGATTCGCCGCGGCAAAAAGCCCGGCAGGTCCTCCGCCGATTACAACCGCATCATATTCTGCTGTGCTGCGGTTTTCCGCAGCGGATATTACATAATCGGGCTTTACATCATCAGGCTCATCCATCGTATAACCCCCGGGATTTTTTTGATAATCGGGAGGAGGGTACGGTAGGGAAGACCCTCCATCACCGCTTTTGTTTCATCGAGCAAGTCTCTGATTAACAGACCCTGCGGACATCTCTTCTCACAAAGACCGCACTTTATGCATGCAGAAGCAGCTGCTGATTTTTCCTTCATCGAGGTGCAGGTAACATACGCGGTCATTCCGGAGATGAATCCTTCCGCACACCGTTTGTTGTATGCGGCAAAAACCGAAGGAATATCAACGCCGTGCGGGCAGGGCATGCAGTAGCCGCATCCGGTACAGGGAACTGCGGTTTTTGCATTCAGAATCTCTTTTACGGAGCTGTAGAGGGAAAGCGATTCATCCGAAAGACACCCGGGATTAGCATGCTCTGCCGAGGACAGGTTTTCCTCGAGCTGCTCTGCCTCATTCATGCCGGATAAGATGCAGGTGACCTCCGGGAAGTTCCAGAGCCAGCGGAAGGAAAACTCCGCAGGTGAGCAGCCGGGAAGTTCCTTTTCAAGGAGGTCTTTTGCATCGGGCGGGAGGTTTACGAGTTTTCCCCCGCGCAGGGGCTCCATAATAATGACCGGAAGCCCCGCGTCACCTGCATACTTCAGTCCCGCAACACCTGCCTGCGAGACGTCATCTAAGTAGTTCAGTTGTATCTGGCAGAAGTCCCAGGGGTAGATGTCAACGAGCGCTTTAAACCCGGAGGTGTCTCCGTGATAGGAGAACCCGATGTTTCGAATCTCGCCGGTTTTCTTTTTCTCCTCAAGCCAGCGGATGATTCCTGTATCTCTGCATTTTTCCCATGCGGCAGTATCTGCCAGCATGTGCAGCAGGTAGTAGTCGATGTATTCGGTGCAGAGCAGTTTTTTCTGTTCGGCAAAGATTTTTTCCGCGTCTTCCGCCGATTTGCACTGCCGGTAGGGAAGCTTTGTTGCAATATGGATTTTGTCGCGGTGTCCCTCGGCGTTGATTTTTGCGATAAACTTTCCGAGAGCTGCTTCGCTTCCCGGATATACGTATGCGGTATCGAAGTAGTTGATGCCTGCCTCAACTGCACGTGAGAGCAATTCTTCGGTCTTTTTCTGGTTTATCGTAAAGGCGGTTCTCGGAAACCGCATACAGCCGAAACCGAGGACGGATATTTGTGTGTTGTTTTTCGGGTTTGTTCTGTACTGCATTTTACGCTCCTGTGTTCTCTCCTGTCTGCTGCTCTCCGGTCAGCTGCTCTGCGGGATGTTTCTGCTCCTTCTTTCCTTCAACTGCACGGAGGTCGTCTGCGGTATCCTTTGAAAAATCCAGGTACCTGAATATACTGCTGTCAGATGACCTGCTTTGCGGAAGCTGCAGTGAAAACGACTCAATTCTGCAGAAGACGGCAGACCCGTTTTCCAGCGTGCAGTCAAGGAGGTGTCCTCCTTTTGTTTTATCAGCGCTTATGAAATGAAAATGCCAGCCGGGTGCGTTGATGCCCCCCATATACTCCGGACAGCAGAGGCCGACAAGGGTTCCCGTGCAGCCGGTAAAGGTGTAGACACGCTGGCCGGTTTTCAGGACTTCTGCAAGAGGGACTCCGCTTTTCTTCTGCTTTACGATACTGCGGAGGGTTATGGAGGGGAAGAACCCTTCGAGGCGCAGCATCAGGATGCTGTTTTTATCCTCCGCGGTGAGGAGAAAGAGTCTCTCCTCCAGCTCCTGAAGGGAAGCGGCCCCTATCCCGTCTGCGGTAAAATCCGGTTTAAAAAACACGGCTGCGGCAAACGGTGTTGTTTCCGTATCCCGGGGCTGCTCAATCGTTCCGTCTGCTGCCGCACGAAAGACGGCGCCGTCGAGCATGATTAACTCTCCGTCTGCCCCGTCGAAGGTGCCAAGCCCCGTATCCCCGTGCGTTTTCAGTACGGACAGGGGGAGATGTCCGCAAAAGTCTCCGAGCACCAGGCCTGAAAGCAGTGATACCTGGTAAAGAGTGCAGGATTCGGCTGAGGATAAGGGGTGTGTGACAGGTTTTTTCACGGCATGCACCATCCGGGTCAATGCAATATCATTTGATACGCTATTATTTAATACTGCTGTTTGCAGGAAACGGGGTCTCTGAAGCCTGCCCTGACGGTCTTTTTCCGGCGGGGGAAGGAGTCTCGGACCGATGCTATTTTGAGAGATAACAGCACATTATTTATCATGAATAAAAAATCAGGAGAGGAAACCGCAGGCCCTTCTGCAAAAGAGGAGGTAAAGAAGCGGACGGTAAAAAAAGCAGCCGGTGATACGGAGAAGAAAACCGGAAAAGCCGTTTCAAAAAGAGCGTCAGAGAAAGGAGCCGGAAAAACAAAAAAAGATACGGAACCGGGTGTAAGTCCGGAAAAAACCGAAGGAAAGGCAAAATCAGCAAAGACAAACCGGACAAAGGAGGCGGACACGAAAGAGACGGGGGCAAAGGACAAGGTCCCGAAAACCGCCTCCGGAAAGACCGTGAAGGGAGATAAACAGTCCGGAACGGACGCCGGGTACAAAAAAGTCCCCGATGCGTTTATCTCGGATTTAAATGATCTCGCAAAGATTTTTGAGGTCAATCCGGGAGTCATTGACCCTATTCGCGACGTTTTTGAGTGCCATCTGGCAGACCCCCTCGATAGAAAGACGTTTCCGCGGATGGTAAATGCAGTTTCAATGCTCTTAGGCCCTGCGCCTGCCATGGTTCTTATGACCGGATGCCATGTAAACTCGGTGTCATTTTTTGAGGATCTGCTCGGCGCGGTGAAGGATAATGATTCGGCAAAGACTGCAGTGTGGATTATCCAGCAGCTGACCTCAATCTACGGGAACCGCGTGCAGAAGGCCTATTCTCTCTCATCGGGAACCATGGATGAAGACTGGCATACGATTGATATTAACACGTTCAGACGCGAGGGACCTGCCCCTCTCTGGCTGATTGATCTGAGGCTTTCGCAGTACAGCGGAGTGGAGACGCAGCTGAAGATGACGCCTGACTCCGCATACCAGCTGGTTGAAATTCTGATGACCGAGCTTGTGGATAATATCCCCGCAGAACAGATTGACCCGGACCTTGTCGGGCGGTGCCGCGAGCACTGTAAAGAGTTTTATGAGAAGTTCTACGGGAAGGAAAAGACGAAGAACGAGGATGAGCATCCCGCAGGGTATGCGTGAGGCAGAATCCTGAATGGAGACATTATTCTGAAAAAAAGGGCAGCATTATAGGTTTGTCCAGCCGAATATCATATATTTTCTTGGCAGGTATCAGCGTAGCTGCAGTCTTCCCTGGAAGACACAGCTAATATCTTTTTTAGGTTTGATTTTTCCTTCTTTTGCGGTTATTTCAAATCAAGAGAAGAAGATCTGGCGATGTTTACTGTGTGATGAATAACAGGTTCCCAGGGGTGAGATTCTTTCCGATACACCGGGGAACACCCGCTCTAAAAATTATTTTAAAAAAAATCCTGCGGCTTTACACCGCAGGGAAGAAGAACCCGACAAAGTTCATCATCAGATTTGTATCAAACGGCATGTACAACAGAAATGCTGATGCTGCAATCACTAAAATAAACGCAACCGGATTCCATCTGAGAACTTTCTTACCATCAAGAGGGCCTACCGGAAGCATGTTAAAGAACGCAAGCATCGCGTTTACAAGCCATCCGGAGTATCCGAGGTAGAACAGGAAACCGGCTCCGGTGAAACTAAAGGCAATGCCTCCCGCAATTATCTGCCCTCCTCCCAGGAAAATGCCGAAAATCATCAGGGCTGCAAAGATAACCAGAAGAATCAGGTTCGTAATCGGACCAAGGATGGAAATAATACCGTTCTCCTTTTGTGTCATCTGACGGCCTGCAGTATTGATAACCGTAGCCCCCGGGGCTGCAAAGACCACGCCTAACAGAACTGCAAGACACAGGGACATAACAAGCATCGGATTGCTCTTTCTGAACTCCGCCCAGTATCCGAAATGAATTGCAGAGTATTTGTGTGCCATCTCGTGCAGAACAAATGAAAGACCGACAATAATCAGCGATGCAACAAACGCGATTAAAAGCATCGTTCCGTTAAATCCGGAAAAGTTTCCGCCCACCGCCTGACTGATAAGATTGACAAGACCTCCTTTCGCAAAGAGCGCAATCGTGAATGCGATAGTAAGCGCAATCCAGGCGATGAAGAGATCCTTCTTCTCGAACGGGGAAATCTTCTTAAACAATCCCATCAGAGACCACATCCGACCTTAACACAGTCCGCAAGCGTTCCAAGCCGCGGGATTGCCTTGCACATACCAGGAAGGTAAGTGAAGGCCTTGCCTGAGTTTGTCATAACCGTCTGCCCCTCTAAAAGCGGGGAGACAATCATGCAGGTGTCGGGAACGATCTTTGCTCCAGACGCAGTGATGATTTTGTACAGCTCCTCGTTTCCTTTCACTGAATCGGCCGCTGCGAACACATAGAACGGAAGCTTCACCTTCTTTCCTTCGAGAAGCGCTGCAAGTTCCGAAAGCTCCTCGGTTGAGACATGCGGGCAGCCGACTGCAACCGAGTCCGGTTCAAGGTCGCTGAAAAGCTCTGCAATCTCCGAGTTCTCAATGACAATCTCCTCACGTTCATCCTCCTCGAAATGCTTCTTAAAGAACGGGAAACGGGCTTCAGGAGTGATGTCTTCTACATGGAATAAGGGTACTGCACCGGAAGCAGCCATCGCTGCCCCCATGCTTTTGAGCATGGAACTCTTCGGGCGGATTCCCTTAAAGAGCGGAATCTTATCGCCTGCAACAGCTCCCGCAATTATTCCAAGTGCTCCGTACTCTGCAGGAGTCCAGGATTTTGCAGCTTCAGGGTCGGAGAGGACAAAATCAACCTGCGGCAGACGGTTCTTTACGATATGCATTCCATACTCCGGTGTCTTTCCGGTAAGAGCCGCCGCAAGTGCTGAAGGTCCCCCTTCACGGTTTGTCCGTGCCCCGAGGACTGAATTTGCATATATGACCGCGGAGGACTCTGACCATGCGAGATGGTCGCCGCGCTCGATTAAGGTATAGTAGTATGGAGTGCAGGTACAGGATAAGCGGATGCCGAGTTTTGCATACGCGGCATTTACCTCAAGCTGTTTCTGCGCAAAATCCTTTGGAATCCCGAGTTCTTCCCAGCCGTCACGCGGCATTCCAATCGGATTTAAGTATGAGGGAACCACGGTCTTTCCTGAAAGGGAAGACAGCCACTCAAGACCGGTGTCTCCGATGGTTTTGTAGGATGCTCCCGATACCTGAACACTTTTCACCTCAATAAGACGCTCGGCATTGTAAATTTTGCCGAGCGATACAAGGATCTCCATCATCTTCTGTTTTGTCTCGCCCGATTCTCCGTTGAGAAGGGCCTGATCATAACTGTCTAACTGCATCTCTCGCTCCAGTTCTGTATAATTTCTATATTATTGTCACGAATTGTATATATTACTTCCAGTCTGCACGGATGAACTCAGCCTCGCGCCCGAAAGGAATTGTTGCGTCAACGCCCGCCTTTACGTTGAGTCCGTCGCCGATTCTGCACGGGTCAATGGTAGATCCGCGGACACCAGTATAAACAATGACATCCCGGTCCGCGCGGACCCGCGTTGCGATGGCGTATTCCACGTCTGACGGGTCATATATGTCGATATCGGTATCAACGACTGCCACATGTTTTAAGGATTTGTGTGCGGCAAATGCGGCGTCAATCGCACGCCGCCCGTCCTCTTCCCCGTGCTTTCGTATCTGAATAACCGCATGGAAATACCCGGCACCTCCTCTGGTAAGTGTTATCCCAGTAATATCTGCCGCGCGGGATACTTCGGCAAAAATCTTCGGCTCATAGGGGGCGCCCATAAACATCTTATGCTCCGCGCCCGAGGGGAGCAGGGCATGATAGATGAAGTCATCTTTTACCGCCATTCCTTCGAGTTCGATTACGGGCTGCTGACGAACCGAGTCGTACGTTCCGCTGATATCGACGAAGGGACCTTCCGCGGTTTTTTCCGACGTAATCCACCCGTAGAGTACAATCTCCGCATCGGGAACGCGGACTCCGTTCGGGCAGGTGAAAAGGGGCAGCGGCTCTCCTGCAATTTCTGCCGCATATTTCATCTCGCATCCTTCGGGAACACGGGTGCAGGCTGCGAAAAGAATTACAGGGTTTACGCCGATGACGACTGCAATCGGAAGCTTTTCACCCGCAGCACAGGCCTTTTTGCAGAGAACATCGGTGTGCCGCGTTTCAACAAGGCGTGCTGCCAGATGATTTTTGTCGAGTACAAGCATCCGGTGAACCGAGGCGTTTTCAACTCCGCCATATGCGGAAAACACAATTCCTGAGGTGATGTAGCGCCCTGCATCCTTCGGGAAGTGCTTCAGTATCGGAATCTTTGAAAGGTCTGCCGGAACGAAGGAGAGTTTTCCCCCGTCGGTGACCGTGCCGGAAAACGCACATTTGGAGAGCTGCTCAATCATGGTCTTTTCCGGAAGACCAAGAGCAACAGAGAGTGCCTTATGGGTGGTTACGGTGTTCATCACAGCCGTGTGTCCTTCGAGGTTTTCGAAGATGAGCATCTTGTCTGTTGCTGCGGCAAGCTGTGCTGCTTCCATGTCGGTTGACACAGGCTCTGTGATGACCTGTGCAAGTCCCTCCTCTTTCATCTTCCGGACAAAGTCCCTGAAGCTTTCCATCAGGAATCACCCCAGCGTTTCCTAAGATTGTGCTCAATGCCGCAGTGGTCCAGGATGCGGGCGACCAGAACGTCTGCGAGCTCCCCGATTGTTTCCGGATGCGTGTAAAAGGAAGGGGATGCGGGCATTATAAGAGCTCCCGCATCGTTTGCCTTTAGCATATTGGTCAGATGGATTCTGTTGTACGGGGTTTCGCGCGGGACAATAATAAGGGTCCGCCGTTCTTTCAGGGCAACATCTGCTGCGCGGACGATAAGCGACTCCGCATAGCCGTTTGCAACCGCAGAGAGGGTTTTCATGCTGCAGGGGACTATCACCATCGCATCATAGAGGAATGAGCCGCTCGCAATTTTTGCGCCGATTTCCGCATTCTCTTCATAATGGAAGGGGTATCCGTCAAGGGACAGGCCTTCAACCGCGGAAACTTTCCGCGCCGCATCAGATATGATTACATATACCTCTGCCCTGCCGCAGAGGGCATCCATGAGGCGCTTCGCATAAATTATACCTGAGGCGCCCGTTACCGCAACAACAATCCGTTTCATCTCGTGTTCTCTTCTGTATATTATTTATCGTGAGGGATTAATGTTGTTTTGGGTGGCAGGTGCGGCAAACACCTCTCTTTTCTTTCAGACTGTCTGTTATTTATAATATAAAAGGTAATAATTGATGCGTATGACCAGCAGCAAAAAAACCGCCTTCACAAAATACTTCCTTATATTTGCGGCCGTACTGGCAGCGGTCGCTGTCACCTGCTCTGCGGGGTGCATCCTCTCCCCCGAAGACCCGGAAAAGTGGACGCCTGCGATTACTCAGCTGACGGACTATCCTGAATACAATCTCTACCTTGCAGAATACACACACGACGACAAACTCGATGACCTGCTCGCGGAACAGATTACCGATGCAGGGATGCTCTCCGCCCGGATTGCCGAACTGTGTGCTCCGGGAGAAAACGTCCGGATAAAAAGACCGGTTCCGGGGTGTACCGTCTTTCTGTCGTATGAAAACCCGGCTTCTGCCGGTCAGTTCCTTGTCGGCAGAAACTTTGATTTCAGCGATACCAGCTGCATACTTGTGCACACCGTCCCCGATAACGGTTATGAGTCGATAGCCTTTGCCGACATAAACATGTATGCCTCTGACCCTGCAGGTGACCCTGCAAACGCAGGAGAAGCCCTTGTATCGCCGTATCTTTGTATGGACGGATTAAATGAAGCAGGGGTTTTCATTGCGGTTCTTGCAGCAGACGGGCCTGCGGTGCACCAGAACACCGGAAAACCCACGGCAACAGCACCGTTTTTCATCAGACTTGTTCTGGACAAAGCAGCGGATGCGGATGAAGCAGTTGCTCTTATGTCACAGTATGATGCAAACTTCACATCGGGTTTTCAGTATTATATCGCCGATAAAAGCGGAAAGACCGCTGTCGTCAACTACATCCATGATGAGATGACGGTAACATATGATGAAAAAATTCTGACCAACTTCTATCTCTGCCCGGTGCCGGAGGATTACCCCGCAGGACACGGGCAGGACCGGTATGAGACGGTGGAGACAATGCTTGACGCGGTACTGTATGAGACTGATACCGCAAAAGCGTTCGATATCCTGGAGGCCTCGGCACAGATACCTGAAATGGAGACATTGGGAACCACCCAGTGGTCTGTGGTCTACCATCTGGGTACGGGTACTGCGGATGCCGTCTTCCAGAGGCACTGGAACGACATAATTGACACCTCTCTTAGTAAAACACCTTCCGCTGTGTTCGCATGAACCACAGCAAACCCTAATCTATAACGAGCGCAAATATATACAGGCATTCATATGAGAATACCAATAAAAGACGTAACCCCTGACTGCGGACACGCTCACATCACAGGCTGGGTTCATGAAGAACGTGCGCTTGGCGGACTTACTTTCCTTCTGGTAAGAGACAGGACAGGCATCCTCCAGGTCACCATCCCGAAGAAGAAGGTAACCCCTGAGGTTCTGGAAGCGGTAAAAGAAGTCAGCCGCGAGTCAGTAGTTGAGGTAACCGGAGAAGTAAAAGCAACCGAGAAAGCACCCGGAGGACGGGAACTTGTCCCGGAGACCCTGAAGGTCATCTCCAAAGCTGCAGCCCCGCTGCCGCTCGATGTCTCCGAAAAGGTTCCGGCAGAACTCGACACAAGACTTGACAACAGATATCTCGATTTAAGAAAACCAGCGGTAAATGCCATTTTCCAAATCAGAAGCGCGGTACTTCATGCAATCAGCGACTATCTCTGGGAGCACGGATTCATTCAGGCACAGACTCCGAAAATTGTGGCCGCCGCAACCGAGGGGGGAACAGAACTTTTCCCCCTGGCCTACTTCGACAAGGAGGCATTCTTAAACCAGTCCCCGCAGCTTTTCAAGCAGATGCTGATGAGCGCAGGATTCGACAGAGTCTTTGAGATCGGCCCGATTTTCAGAGCGGAGGAGCACAATACGGTCCGCCACTTAAACGAGGCAACATCGATTGATATTGAGATGTCCTTTGCTGACCAGGAAGACGCGATGAGCGTTCTCGAAAATGTTGTCGCATACGCATACCAGTATGTAAAAGACCACTGCGCGGCAGCTCTGGAAACCCTTGGCATCACCGACTTTAAGGTCCCCGCCGTCCCGTTCCCGCGGATTACCTACAAGGAAGCGATTGAAATCTCCACCGCAGGCGGAGAGCCGCTCGCATTCGGAGACGATTTATCCTCGGCATCCGAGCGTATCATCGGTGAGAAGATGGGCACCATGTACTTTATCACCGAATGGCCGTCTTCAACCAGGCCGTTCTATACAATGCCCTTCCTGGACCGCCCGGAGGTCTGCAGGGCCTTTGATATGATGCACCCGAGAATGGAGCTCTCATCCGGTGCGCAGCGCTGTCATATCTATGACCTTCTGGTTCAGCAGATTAAGGACAAAGGCCTTAACCCCGACTCCTTTGACTTCTACTTAAATCCGTTCAAGTACGGTATGCCGCCGCACGCAGGATGGGGTCTTGGAGCAGAGCGTCTGATTATGACAATGCTTGACCTCCAGAACATCAGAGAGGGTGTCCTCTTCCCCAGAGACCGCCACAGAGTGAGCCCGTAAATTTCAATTACGGACATTTTTTTATTTTTTCATTTAACTATTCAGTTGCATTTCTTCTTCGCAGATGTTGTAACTTTCGGTGTGGATGCTTGAGGTCTGCGTTCTCCTCCAAGAGAATCCACACTGTCAGTTACAACAATGACAAAAGACACCTGAATCAAAACAGAACAAAAAATAGTAAAAGAAAAAGATTGACTTCCCTCATTCAAGCACAATACAGTCTCCGGCAATCACCCGCTCCACATCTCCTCCGTCGCGGTGGATTAAAAGCGCCCCGGTCTCATCAATATCCATTGCTTCCCCGTCGAATCCTTCATGAACTGTTCTGACGCGCACCCTGTGATGCAGCGTCCGTGAAAGACTTCTCCACTCGCGAAGAACGGCTTCTGTCTCACCTTTCAGAATCATCTGGTATCTGCGCTCAAACTCCTTTAAAAACACCGCAAAGAGCGGGACGCGGTCAATCTCATGCCCCAGTTCATCCGAAAGCGAGGTTACGGTATTCCCAAGGTTTGGCATCGCTTTCTGAACGGAAAGATTTGCATCAATGCCGATTCCCGCAAGACAGTACCTTATCATGCCCCCGTCAGCGGAGAGTTCAAGCGTGGTTCCTGCAACCATTTTGTCGGCGATAAAGACGTCGTTCGGCCAGTTGACAAGCGCGGACAGTCCGTACTCTTTTCTGAGGGCCTTTGCAAGGGAGGTGGAGGCTGCAGCCATGATGATAAAGGAGGCGTCCACAGGAACCTTCGGCATTAATACAATCGTTGCCCAGATTCCTCCTTCGGGACTTAACCATGCTCTGTTCAGACGTCCGGAACCCCCGGTCTGTTCTTCTGCGACAAGGACTGTTCCCGGGCGCACTTCGCAGCCAACCTCATGCATCATCTGCCGTGCGAGGGCGTTTGTGGAGGGGACTTCGGAGAAATGATGCATCTCCTGTCCGATGACCTGTGTTTTAAGAATCCGGCGCACCTCGTAGGGGAGAAGGAGCCGGGTACGTTTTCGAAGAATGTATCCGGTCTTTGGCGAGGCGTCGATGACATAGCCGAGCTCACGCAGGACGTTTACCTCTTTCCATACGGTTGTCCGTGAGATACCAAGTCTTTCACTGAGGGATGCAAGAGATACAGGGGTGTCGATTCCTGCTTCATCGAGTATGCGGAGAAGGTCAAATATAGGGCTGCTCATAGATTCTGTATCTTTTTATGTTAATGATAGATGATGAATATTTTGGATGAGGGTGCTCTGTCGCTGCCGCTCGCCTGCGGCCGCGTATGTTCTTCACCGTAAAGCCGGGAGGCCCCGGTTCTTTAGTCATGTCTTTTATGCATCGGACTGTAGGTGACAGTGTGTATGGTGAGCTCGCCTGATAGGTCCGGGATGCAGATATCCGCAGATTGCATGCCTTCTGCCTGCTCACGACTTACTGCGTTCGTTCCTCGTCATGTCACTGACTGATACAACAGCCGCGAATAAAAACCACAACCAAAAAAACAAAAAAAAGAATAATATTCAGCAGCCATTACTTCCGTCTGAGGCTGAAGAGAAACGCAGCACACCCGAGTCCTGCAAGAAGTCCTGCGACAGGTGCGGGGGAGGCTCCAGTCTGTGTCTGTGCGGGTTCTGCAGTCGGGTCTGCTGCGGCTGTCTGTGTCGGTGCAGGAAGCTCTGTTTCCCATTTTGCATAGTAGATTTTCCCTGCTTCATATGCCGCGGCAGACTCTCCTGAGAAGTCAGGGTTTGTATACCATCCGGCAAAGGCGTAACCTGCTTTTTCCGGTGCGGCAAGAGCCGGTTTTGCCGGGAACATCTTGACAATACCGCCGTTTACCGCTGCGAGCGGAACTTCGGCCGGATATTTGTCGGTGAGAAGCGCGGGGTCTCCTGCGATATAGATGACAGAGATGCCGGTACAGTTATTAAATGCAAAATCACCAATTATTGTCACAGATGCCGGAATAACAACAGAACCGGTAATACCACTGCAATTTTCAAACGCAAAGTTGCCGATTGTTCTTACGCTTCCGGGGAAGACGAGGTCTCCGGCAAATCCGCTGCAGTCAACGAATGCAAAGTCACCGATTACTGCCACATTCTTACCCAGGGAAGGAGATCCGGTAAAGCCGCAGCATCCGTTAAATGCGAATTCCCCGATTGTCGTTACACTGTCCGGAATGACAAGAGACCCGGTAAAGCCGCAGCAGTTTATAAATGCAAACTCCCCGATGGTATCAACTCTGTCACCGATGACAAGTGAACCGGAAAACCCGGTGCAGTTTGCAAACGCCCAGTCTCCGATTGCTGTAACACTGCCCGGGATGACAAGATCTCCGGTAAGGGATTCACACCCGACAAATGCATAGCTGCCAATCTTTGTCACTCCGTTGCTGATGACCAGCTTTTTCAGGCTCTCAGCTGATGCATACCACGGGGTTTCTTCGGGATTCTCATAATCCTTCATCTCACCGCTCACATGCCCCTCTTCCGGAGTCTCCGCAGGAGAAATCGTCAGCGTTCCGTCTCCGGCGATGTTCCATGTGATGCCGCCGTCGACACCGTTTTCCGCACCTGCTCCTGCACCTGCGAAGGCACAGATTGAGACAAGCAGAACAAAAACAGCGGCAGATAAGACACGCATAGCTGTTTTTCTTTTGTTTTCTGTTACGTTTGTGTGCATATGTACACCCATAGTATCTTTCAAAAATAGTATGTATCTAATACTATATCAACATTTAAACAGAATCTGCCACCTATTCGGGGTATCCGTGTCGGGATTGGGGATGTGTGAAAAAAGCCTCTGGGCAAGAACCGGACATTCGGAAAAAATAAAAAAAAGAGATGCAGCCTTCACTCCTTAAAGGAGCCAAGGACCTCTTTCATCGCTTCAAAGACGATGTTTAAACCTTTCATGAGAATGTCATCGGGGATTGTGCATGCGGTCATAATCTTGACCACGGTATCCTCGCGTCCGCACAGTTCCAGGATAACGCCTTTCTCAAAGCAGAGCTTGCGGATCTCAAAGGAGACCTTTGCAGGATATGCACCGAAATCAACTCCCCACATAACACCAAGTCCGCGTGCCTTAATGTTTTTGCCGTGAAGGATGGGGAGCTTTTCATCAAAGAACCTGCGGATGAGTTCTTCCTTCCGTCTGGTCTCCGACTCCATATTCTCATCGACATACATGTCAAGAGCTGCCTTTCCCGCAACAAAGGCGAGGTTAAAGCCGCGGAACGTTCCGTTGTGCTCTCCCGGGCTTAACACATCATACTCGGGCTTTAACAGGGTGATGGCAAGAGGCATGCCGATGCCGCCGATCGATTTTGCCATCAGGACAATATCAGGCACAATTCCTGACGGCTCGAAGGAGAAGAATGGGCCTGTTCTTCCGCATCCTGCCTGAATCTCGTCACAGATAAGAAGCACGCCGTGTTTGTCACAGAGCTTTCGTACGGCCTGCAGCCACTCAGGCGGAAGAATGTTAATTCCTCCCTCTCCCTGTACGGTCTCCACAAGAATTGCCGCCGGTTTTTCAACACCACTGTGGTCGTTTGATATGAGCATCTCCATATAGCCGATGGTATCAAAGTTCGGATTGTCCAGCGGATGCGGAATTCTCGTAACGTTTCCGAGGACCACCCCGCTTGCCTTGCGTGCGAGCTCTTCACTTGTTGCCTCAAGTGCTCCGATGGACATTCCGTGGAAGCCTCCCATGAGCGCAAAGACATTGGAGCGTCCTGTGGCCTTACGTGCGACCTTTAGCCCGGCCTCCACTGCAAGCGTTCCTGCAGGGCCCGGAAACATCACCTTATAGTTTAGCCCGCGCGGTTTTAGAATACGCTCTTCGAGTGTTTTAATGAACTCCGCCTTTGCCTGTGAATAAAGGTCAAGGCCGTGCACCATGCCGTCGTTTTCGAGATACTCGATTACCTTGCGCTTAACAGCCTCATTGTTGTGGCCGAAGTTTAAGGCGCCCGCACCGCAGAGGAAATCAACATATTCGGTATCGTTCTGATCGTAGAGAAGTGAACCTTTTGCCCGGGTAAAAACGACCGGGTATTTTCTGCAGTAGGACCGTACATTGCTCTCGTATTCCTCGAACAAAGCTGTATCAATTTTTTCTTCTTCTTTAAGACCCATAATTACACACCCCTTTTTGTCGGACAGCATATATTTACGGAAAATCTTTGCCCTGCACATCTGATGCAGGTAGGAGATATCATAAAATTGTTGCCCCCCTCAGGATTTAAAACTGTCCCTTTGAAAAAAGGCTGTTTATAAAGGGATTTTGTCCGTTCTAATGGGAATTTGCGGAGTTTAAAACCCCCAGCAGTCTTAAATCACCTATCCGCGCCGGAAGAGGGGGTAAATGGTTTCGGGGGCGGGGGAAAACAGGCCGCATCTGCCGCACCCTTCGCGCGGATTTATTCTTTGAAACACTCTTCCGGATTACTCGCCGACGGTAATCTCACCTTCGGCATTCACACCGATGACCTTTTCCCCGGCGTTCCTGAGGGTCTTAATGTATGTGATGACCTCTGCCGTGATTTTTTCTCCCGGGCAGATAAAAGGAATTCCCGGGGGGTAGGGAATAATTGACTGCGCACAGATTCTCCCCTCTCCTTCCTCGAGCGGGATACGCACCTTCTTCTGGGGTACCGCACAGAGTTCAAACCGCGCCTCAAGAACTGCAGGGGGCTTTTCATGGACTGCAGCCTTCATCGGACGGGAGAGGGCGATTGCTTTCAGTGCCGCAAGAGTCTTTTTCATATCCTCTTTCGTGTTGCCGATTCCGGTCATGCACATTAAAATATTTCCCGTCGTAAGCTCCGCATAGATGCCTTTTTCGAGCAGAAGCTGCTCTAACTCAGCGCCTGAAAGCCCGAACGCACTCATGTCGAGGTTAATCTTTGTAATGTCAAGCGTGTCCGTTCTGATGACCTCAAGACCGTCTATCTTTGCCGCCTCCTCATAGAAGTACGTCAGTGCCTCATACCACTCTGCACATGCCTGCTCTTTGTGGTGCTTTAAGATGTCTGCATTGATGTCAAGGGATGCCATCAGAAGGTATGAGGGAGACGTGGACATTATCATCTGAAGCTTGTCTTCGAGCACATAGTGGTCAACCTTGTCGGTGTTAAATGTCAGAAGAGCGCTCTGGGTAAATGAGGCGAGGGTTTTGTGAATCGAGTTTACGGCGATGTCTGCCCCGCACTCCTCGGCGGATTTGGGAAGCGGGTAGCCGCAGTCGCTGAAAAACTTCAGGTGCGCGCCGTGTGCCTGGTCCACAATAAGGATTTTTCCTGCGGCATGTACAATCTCCGCAATTTTTGTGATGTCGGAACAGATGCCGTAGTAGTTGGGAGATGGAAAGACCACAGCAGAAGCATCCGGGTTTTCCGCAAGGCAGCGTGAAACCTCCTCAGGGGTGATTTCCCCGGAGATGCCGTACTCTTCAATCATCGAAGGATAAGCATAAACGGGCTGGATGCCGCCTAAAACCAGCGCATTGTAGATTGCCTTGTGGCAGTTGCGCGCAAGAATAATCTTCCCTCCTTTTGGAACGGATGCAAGAATCGCAGCAATTAATCCTGCGCTTGTACCGTTTACCAGGATGTACGCACGTTTGACGCCGTAAAGTTTTGCATACTCCTCCTGCGCCTCCTTTAAGATTCCCTCGGTCTGATAGAGATTGTCCGCGCCGATAATCTCTGTAATGTCGCAGTCCATGATTTTTTCGAGGAACTCACCGTAGCCGTATTTTCTGTAGATGCCGGACCCCTTGTGTCCCGGCATGTGAAAGGAGACAGTGTGTTTATCCGCGTGCTCCAGAAGAAATGATAGAATAGGTGTCTCTGCCATGTTGTTACGTTTATGTTGTACGGGATTGGGGATAAAGAGCGCGCTTGGATGCGGATACTATACTAATATATGATATGATACGATACAGGAGCAAAAAACCGTCCGCAGTATTAACTGGTATATAACGGGAAAAAGAAATGATGTCCAAATGGACACAGATATTTAGTTCTTCAGGCAGTTTAACAGGTCGTCACACCGTTTGGTGATGTTTTTGAGTGCTGCAAGAATAGCTTTCTCCGGAGTCTGTTTTGCCTTCGGCTTCATCGTCACGAGTATAACCGGGTCGGAGAACTGATATTCAATGACGTATTCGGCGACATCGACCTCCGGGTCGAGGAGGAGTTCTTCAACTAAGGCATTGACAAAGGTGTGCCCCTCTCCTTCCAGCGAGAATCTGAGTTTATCTTTTTCGTGTTCAAGGATTTTCAGTTTCATTGTTCTATATTATTCGGTCTTGGAGGGTATATATTTTTAGTTAGTTGGCAGCCGTTTCAGCAGGAAAACGACCTAAGAGATAGACCTCCGTCGGAAACGAAGCGCACATACAATAATAAATATTGTTCATTCAAAAATTCAGGATTAACCCCAAAGTATTAATACATACCAAGACCAATATATAAGAGCACTCACTTTAGTGGAGCAGTTCCCAGGAACTGCGAGTGTCTATCTCCCCATGGAGATGATGCGGAAATTATCTGCAGATGTAGCCAAGCCTGGCATGGCGCAGGTTTGCTAAACCTGTGACCCCCTGGGTCTCGAGGGTTCAAATCCCTCCGTCTGCGCTTAAACTTCGCGTATACCACACGCGTCGGAAAAAACCGTGGTTTTTTCAGATGCAAAGCGTCGGTAAGACGTAAAACAACAACTATACCCTCATAAGAGGTACTAACATGGTTGAAGAGTCAGAATTAAAATATTTTGTGCGGATCATTAACACTGATCTGGACGGTACCCAGCCGGTTCAGCTCGCGCTCACCGGAATCAAGGGCATCGGCCTCCACGCAGCACTTGTCATCGCACGCCGTGCAGGCGTAGATGTCCACGCAACAACGGGACTTCTCGATGACGCACAGGTTGCCGCACTTGAGAAGGAAGTAATTGCCTACCCCAAGTCGGTCCCGAAGTGGATGGTCAACCGCCCGGTAGATGTGTACACTGGAGAACAGAAACACCTCTACGGCAGCGACCTTGCATTAGCAAAGGAAGACGACATCAACCTCATGAAGAAGATGCGGTGCTACCGCGGAGTTCGTCATGAGAACGGCTTAAAAGTCCGTGGTCAGTGTACGAAATCCACCGGCAGATTCGGAAAGATTGTCGGTGTTTCCAAGAGGAAGGGCAACTAACTGAGGTGAACAGAAATGGGATACCCGGGTAAAAATACAAAACAGTACTCCTCCCCGAAACGCCGCTTTGAAAAAGCACGTATCGAGACCGAGCGCGTACTTGCAATTAACTACGGACTTCGTAACAAGCGCGAAATCTGGAGAGCAAACGAGGTCTTAAAGAAACACAGAAGCGGAGCCAGAGAAGTATTAGCAATGGTCTCCTCCCTTGGTGAGACCGAAAAGACCGTCGCACGCCGCGATGAACTTTTAGGCACCCTCCAGCGTTACGGCTTAATCGGCGCAAACGCAGCAATGGATGATGTCTTGAGTTTAAAGGTTGAAGACATCTTAGAGCGCCGCCTTCAGACCATTGTCTACCGCAAAGGTCTCGCAAGAAGCCCGAAGCAGGCCAGACAGCTCATCACCCACGGACACATCGCTATCGCAGGACAGCGTGTCAGTGTTCCGAGCTACATGGTTTCTGTATCCGAAGAAGCAAGCATTGCATACTACGCAACCTCTTCCTTTGCTGACGAGGCAAATGGTGAGAGACAGCGTATTATGAATCAGAATCAGAGGGCCTAAGTATGGCAGAAGCAGCTGAAAAGTGGGGAGTCGCCCACATATTTGCCTCATTTAACAACACCATCATCACCGTTACCGATTTATCAGGGGCCGAAACCATCTGCAAATCCAGCGGTGGAATGGTCGTAAAGCAGGCACGCAATGAGTCCTCGCCGTACGCAGCAATGCAGATGGCAATCAACATTGCGCAGGCAGCAAAAGACAAAGGAATTACCGGACTTCACATCCGTGTCCGCGCCCCCGGAGACGCAAGACAGCGCTCCCCCGGACCTGGTGCGCAGGCAGCAATTCGTGCACTCTCCCGTGCAGGAATCCGGATTGGAAGAATCGAAGACGTGACCCCGGTTCCGCATGACAGCATTCGTGCAAAGGGCGGAAAAAGAGGCAGGAGAGTCTGATGGATCTGGTATTCAGCAGGCTCGATGACTCTGTCGCACGTTTTACGATTCACGGAGCGACACCTGCATTTGCAAACGCGTTTCGTCGCTCAATGATTGGAGAAGTTCCAACCCTTGCGATTGAAGATGTACGCATCTATGACAACACGAGCGTCCTCTTCGATGAAATATTAGCCCACCGTCTCGGTCTCATCCCGATTAAAACCGACCTCTCGCAGTACAAGCCGCGCAAAGACTGCTCCTGCGGAGGCGAGGGATGCCCCGGATGCACCGTTACCTTCACCTTAAGTGTTGAAGGACCTAAGATGGTAACTTCCGGAGACCTCATCTCAATGGACCCGAATGCATCTCCTGTCCACAACAACATCCCGATTATCAAACTCTGGGAAGGACAGAAGATTGTCCTCGAGGCAACAGCTGAGGTAAACTACGGAACAGAACACGCCAAATGGCAGCCAACCCTTGCCTGCGGATACAAAGAGTACCCCGTCATCACGATTACGGATGACTGTGACGGGTGTGGAAAATGTATCGCCGAGTGCCCGCGCAAGGTCCTGGAAATTTCAGGAGGCAAAGCCGAAATCCGTTCCGAGAAAGGAGAGAGCAAGGAAAAAGACTGCTCGATGTGTAAACTTTGTGAGACAGCATGTACCGGAAATGAAGCAGGTGAAAAATCTGCGATTCATATTGATGCCGACTCCACAAGATTCATCTTCGTTGTGGAAAGCGACGGCTCTCTGCCGGTCAAAGAGATTATCGAACGTGCACTGCTGCATATCAAAACAGTATCCGCAGACTTAAAAGATACATTACAGGAGGGACTGTAAATGAACAAATCAAACCCCCGCCTTGAATCCCTGATAAAGATGCTCAAAAAAGCATCCCGGGAAAACGAGGCAGACATCTGGCGCGAGATTGCAGGTCGCATTGAAACTTCCAGCAAGAACCACGCAGAGGTCAATGTCAGTAAAATCAACCGCTACGCAAACGAGAACGAAACCATCCTGGTTCCGGGAAAAGTCCTTGCAGCAGGAACAATCAACGCTGCAGTAAAGGTCGCAGCCATAACATTCTCTGACGCAGCACGCGAGAAAATCACCCAGGCAAAAGGTACCTGCATGACAATCGAAGAGCTCATCGCAGCAAACCCGAAGGGAAGCCGCGTAAGGATTCTGAGGTGAAAAACATGGTAACTGTAATTGATGCAGAAAACCTTCTTCTCGGAAGACTCTCCAGTATTGTCGCAACCCGCGTCCTTGCAGGAGAAGAGATTGCAATTATCAACGCTGAGAAAGCAATCGTTTCCGGAAACCGTGCAATGGTCATAAAGGAATACTACACCAAGCGTGTCCGCGGATCCGTTGAAGGCGGTCCGTTCTACCCGAGACGCCCGGACCACTTAGTCAAGAGAACCATTCGCGGCATGCTCCCGTACAAAACACGCCCGGGAGCAGCAGCATTCCGCCGTGTCAAAGCATACGTCGGAGTTCCGTACGAATTAAAGGACGTTCAGGCAGAAGTCTTAAAAGACGCACACCGTGACAGACTTTCCTCTGCACGCTATGTTGCAGTCGGAGAAATCAGCAAGGTCCTTGGAGCAAAGTTCTAATCAGGTGAGTAAAACATGAAGACATTAAACACCAGCGGAAAGAGAAAGACTGCTATTGCACGCGCAACCTTACGCGAGGGAAAAGGCAGAGTCCGTATTAACTCTGTCCCCTTAGAGGTTTACTCCAACGAGATTATCAGAATGAAAATCTCCGAGGCCATTGCATTAGCACCCGGAGCAATTGACGGCATTGATGTTGACATCGAGGTCTCCGGCGGAGGCGTTATGGGCCAGGCAGAAGCTGCACGCACAGCTCTCGGCCGCGGAATCCTCGGCTGGACCAACGACCCGAAGATTAAGGAGACCTATCTCACTTACGACAGAACACTCCTTGTCAACGACTCACGTCAGAAGGAAGCAAAGAAGCCGCACTGCCACGGTGCACGTGCGCGTTTCCAGAAATCCTACCGTTAAGCAGAGAAATACGAATATGTTGGGAGATTTACCTCTCTCAACTAGAAATATTTATAAGGTTAAAAAGAGAACTTATGATACCAGTTCGATGTTTCACATGTGGAAAGGTAATTTCCATATACTGGGATGAGTACCAGCAGAGAACAGCAGAGGGTGAGGACCCCAAAGAGGTTCTTGACTCGTTAGGGTTAGACCGCTACTGCTGCAGAAGAATGCTTCTATCTCACAAAGAGACTGTAGATGAGTTATATCCTTATACGTGAAACATGAGAATGAGGCGGGGCCGTAGGGTAGCCTGGACCATCCTATTACGTTCGGGACGTAGTGACCTGAGTTCGAATCTCAGCGGCCCCATTTTTTTCTCTCTATTCATGGATGTGAATTTCTTAAATGACAGCTACTGATTATACCCGGTATGAACGCGCAAGAATTGTCGGAGCGCGCGCTCTGCAGATTTCGATGGGGGCACCAATCCTTGTCCGCACCGAAAAAATCGATCCTCTTGGAATCGCGATGGCAGAGTTCGAGGCTGACCGCGTACCAATTACGGTGCGCCGCCATATCGGCAACAAAACCGAGGATGTCTGATATGACTGAAATTGCAGATATATATCTTCGAAAGATTCTGGATTCCAGAGGGAATCCGACAATTGAAGCTGAGATTACCACTGTCTCCGGCGGTTTCGGACGCGCATGCGCACCTTCGGGAGCATCCACCGGAATCTACGAAGCACATGTACGCGATTGCGATGAAGCAATCGCCGATGCAAAAATAAAACTGCTTCCGCACCTTCTTGAGCTTGACGCGGCGGATCAGTTCGGATTCGATGAAGTTCTTCACGAAGTTGACGGAACCGAGAACCTTTCCGGAATCGGAGCAAATGTCGCGGTTGCCTTATCGCTTGCAAATGCGAAGGCAGCAGCATCCGCACAGAACCTTGAACTCTTCCAGTACCTTGGAGGAAACGGACTCTATCAGGTGCACAACACACCTCTGCCGCTTGGAAATGTCATCGGAGGCGGAGCACACGCAGTTGATGCAACCGATATCCAGGAGTTCCTTGTAATCCCGACAGGGGCCGGAAACTCTGCTGAAGCGGTCTTTACGAACGCCTTAGTGCACAAGCGCATTAAAGAGATTCTTGTAGCCCGCGGAAAAGGCTGCGGAAAAGGAGACGAAGGGGCATGGGCTCCGCACATCTCCGACCTCGAGGCCTTTGAGATCGTAAAAGAAGCAACAGACAAGGTTGCCGATGAAACCGGAATTGAAGTCCGCATGGGACTTGATGTCGCATCCTCTGAAATGTGGAACGCTGAAAAACAGCGTTACGTCTACAAGACAGGAGAGCGTACAACCGAAGAGCAGATTGCATATCTTGCAGAACTCGCGGACCAGTACGATCTCTTATACATCGAAGACCCGATTCAGGAGGAGGACTTCGAGGGCTTTGCGGCCTTTACAAAGGCGGTTGAAAACCGTGACACACTCGTCTGCGGTGATGACCTCTTTGTAACGAACGCTGCACGTCTGGCAATCGGTATTGAAAAGGAAGCAGGAAACTGTGTTTTAATCAAGCCGAATCAGATTGGTACCCTGACTGACACCTTTGAAACCATCCAGCTTGCACACGAGGCAGGTTATGAGACGGTAATGAGCCACAGATCAGGTGAAACAACCGACAACACCATTGCACATCTTGCAACAGCCTTCGGATGCTGTCTGTTAAAGAGCGGTGTTGTCGGAGGCGAGCGTATCGCCAAACTAAATGAACTTATAAGAATTGAGGAGCATTTTTAAAATGGCCGACAATGAACTTGGAATTGAATTAAACGAACCGTTAGTATCCGTAGAAGAATATCTTGCCGCAGGTGTCCACATCGGAACCCAGCAGAAAGACAACGACATGAAGGACTTCATCTACCGTGTCAGATCCGATGGTCTCTACATCATCGACATCAGAAAGACTGATGAGCGTATCAAGCAGGTAGCAAAGTTCCTTGCACGCTATGAGTCCCCGAAGATCTTCGTCGCAACCTCCCGTCAGTACGGTCAGTTCCCTGCACAGAAGTTTGCAGAGACCATCGGCGCTGTCTACCATGTCGGAAGATTCATCCCGGGAACCTTAACCAACCCGAAGCTCCCGAAGTACGTGGAGCCTGAGGTTGTTATTGTAACCGACCCGATTGGAGACTCACAGGTTATCACCGAAGCTGTTCAGTGCGGCATTCCGGTTATCGCTCTTTGTGATATTAACAACCAGACGAACAACGTTGATCTCGTAATCCCGACCAACAACAAGGGACGCAAGGCTCTTTCCATGGTTTACTTCCTCTTAACCAGAGAGATTTTAAAGCAGAAGGGCATTGTCTCCTCATTAACTGTCGAAGACTTCGAATCCGAGATGTAAATTCCGGATTCACACATCCTTTTTTTAATTATTACAAAAAAGTTAGAGAGGAAAATCTTTGCCTCCCCCGGTTTTTTCAGATTACATCATCTTTGACAGTGCGTCAAAGACCATTCTCTTCCAGTACTCTTCCTTCTGCGGATAAGTCTCCCGCGCAAGCTTTGCATCAGGGATGTTTTCAAATCCTTCTCCGAACATGACACCTGCTCTTTTCAGTGTCGCTTTGGCAGTATCTGCAACCCACATGTCACGTGTTGCGCGGTCTACGACCTGGATTGACTCGACACGCACCGATACAAGGACTCTTCCGTCAGGGGTTGTATATGAGTTTGGTTTTCCGACAACAACCACGAACGACGGAGTATCGGTATCGATTTTTGTCATCTGAAGCATCGCTTCCGGCTGATAGGAGCTTGCATTGATGTAGAACATTCCTGTCGGATCGGAGACTCTTGCACGGTAGGTGATGTTCTGCTCACCTGCACGTGTCTTATCGGTGATTGCTCCTGCAATCAGAATTCTGTTGCACCGCTCACCTGTCGGAAGCAGCTGGTACGAGGGACTTTTCTCGTCAGTACCGTCTTTAATTGTCCGTGTTGCCTCGCGAAGTTCTGCTGCAAACACGCGTTTTGCAGGCTCGCGCTCAAACTGTCTCTGTATCATTTCGCTCATAACTCGCCTCCCAGTCCTTCTCCTGCCTGATTCATCAGAAGAGTAATTTCATTCGCGTCAAACTGTTTAAACTCTGCCTCCTGCACGATAAAGAGATCGTTGAACCATGTTCCCCTGCAGGTGAGGTACCTTCCGCCGAGCTTTTCCGTAAGCCGTATCTGAACCTCTTCTGCTCCGAGCGGGGTACTGGTTCCCACTTCAACCGCTTCATCGAGTGTCATGCCGGAAAGCGCTTCGGTAAGCTCGCGGTTAATTAATACACTGTTTGCTTTCTCCCCGTCGTCGAGGATTCCGCGGATTCGAAGGTCGTTTGTATACTGCATCTGAATCTCATGGACCGGGCAGAGATTCTGCTTTGAAAGAACACGTCCGCAGCCTTCTACGGGGCAGCGTCTGATAAGACCTGACCCTTTTGCAATCTGGACCAGATTTCCTTCGAGCGTGTCTAACGTTCTTCCCGGAACAAGGTCGCCTTCTTCAGGGATTATCTCCGCACGGTTTAAGGCGAGGGAGAGTCTTCCGTTGTATTCGTCGACTTTGGCGTTTTTAATTGTATAGACTTTGTTTAATTCGAGAGGGACTGCAGTATCGTCTTTCCAGATGACGAACTTCATCCGGTCTGTCTCATCGCCGAGAAGTCCGCACTGAAGCATCTTTTCGCTGCGGTTTTCCCACTGTTCGATGAACTTTGCATGAACTGTGGCATATCCTGCCTTCAGGTCGTGAATGGGCGTTACCGGAAGCGGTTCAGCAGGTTTTTGTGTTTTTTCCCGCACCGAAACAGAGGGCATCGCGCTTCCGTCTTCTTCAATCCATACTGCTGTGTCGAGCACTATCGAGATGCGTCCGTTGTACTCGGATGCTACTGCGTAATAGATGGTGTAGACTGAACCCAGGTTCAGTTTTTCCTTTCCGGAACTTTTCCAGATGATAAATTTCAGTCTGTTTCCTTCATCTGCAAGAAGTCCGGTCTGAATCATGTTTTCACTGGAGACTTCCCAGTTGTCGATAAATTTTGCACGAAGACACGGCACTACCCCGGGTTTTATCTCTGAGAGGGAAACAGGTGATGCCGGTACCAGACAGCGCTCGTCAGTGAGTTCGCTTATCTTGGTTCCTGAGTGCAGTTTCAGGCTGAGTGACCCTCTGAATGAGTCAACAATGGCTGATTCGATACGGTACCATTTTTCGACTTCAAGCACAGGAAGGTCTGCTGCTTTTGCGAAGGTGACGAACTCGATTGCGCCTGTACTGTCTGCGGCAATCCCGCTTTGGGAGATTACAGGGCTTCTGGGGGGTGTGAGGGATACGATTTTTACCTCAACGGTTACCCAGTCTCCTTCCTGAAGGTTTGAGACAGTTGTCTCTTCGTTTGCTGCGTTATACGAGGGAAGGGGCTTCTGTTCTTCGGGAATCTCGTACTTTTTGTAGAGGTCGGAGAGGATTTTCCGCTCTGCTTCCGCCGGTACGACGCCAAAATCGTTGATGTAGGCTGAAAGTTTGTCAAAGATGCTGTTCTTGTCCGGAGAAACTCCTTTTGATGTTAAGTTCAGGGAGATTCTGTCGGTAATCTGCTGGATCTGGTTTGCGTCCATATTGATCTCCACTTACACCTATGATGTCCAGATATATAAACCCCTCACTGTGCGGTGCGGAAGTGTCCGGATCCGGATGTGTCCGAATGATTTTTGCGGGATATTTGCGGTTTGATTTTTGTTCGGAGGACTTTCAGAGGTGTATTCGCACTTTCGCGAGTTTGGGAGGAGAGATATAAAGGGATATGGTTTGAAAGTGGAAACACTCTGTCACAAACCCGCATACTATTAACCTCCGGAAACAAATAGCATAATAATGACAAACGAAAACGACACTGTCACCATCTCATTCTCCGGCGAAGAGTTCCGGGAACTGGAAGCAAGAGCAAAAGAAAAGGGAATGCCTGTTGAAGAGTACATAACCCGTATGATTGATAAGGAAAGAAAACGTGACGGACGGATAAGGAAAGGAAAGAAACACTAAAACCGTACTCGCAAAAAACTAAAACCCTGCCCCTTACTTCCACGCATCAACCATTGCCGTACGCTCGGCAACAAGCTCTCCGATACGCTCTTCCCCCGTCACCAAAAGCTCCTCTTCGGAGATGTCAAACTCGCGCATCAGGCGTCCGGTATCCGCAGGCGGCACAACACATGCGGATATAATCTCTTTTAGCATCGCCTCCGCACGCTCCTCGTCTCCCTCAAGGATTACCGCATATACTGCATTTTTTCCCTCATGCAGCCCGAACTTTGCGGCAAGCGAGCACTGACGCTGTCCCGACACATAGACGAGCACCTCCATCGCAAGGGTCCTTGCAATATTTTCTCCTGCCGCAAACGAGCGCTCTGCATGCAGCACCGCAGACTCGATGTGCGAAGCACCTGCCGTTTTTTCCGCATCAATTACCACAATCACCGAGCCGCAGGCATCTGCCGCATCATTTATTTTCGAAAGTGTGTCAGAGACATTTTTTACCTCAACCTTTCCGCTGAATATCCGCATTGTGTTATCCTCCGTTAAAAATCAAACAGTGTCGGCTGTTTTTTATCTGTCTTATCCGTTTTATCTGTCTCTTCTTTATCTGTCTGTGGTCCTTTATCTTTTTTCCGCTCCCGCACCGAAGCCCGTGTTTTCTCCTCCTGCGGCACCCTCTCTACATCCTCTTCACCCCTTTCATCCCATGCATCCTCTTCGAAATCAGACGCATCATCCGGGACCCGGGATGAACCCGTGACTTTCCGCTTTGCCTCGGCAAAGACCTTCTCTGTGACAACTGTTCCAAGGATGGGGACGATCGAGGCCCTGCCTGCCTTTAGAAGAGATGCAGGGTCTGTGATGCCGCGCTCAAAGAGCCGTCTCGCACGCACACGTCCGATGCCTTTTAAGGAGATCAGCGGGATTAACTCTTCTCTGATACCGTTCTCCACACGAATTTCAAGCCGCTTAACATCCTCTTCAAGTGCCGGAGCAAACTCATGTGCGATGCGGGATGCCGCATGCAAAAGCCATTTCAGATTCTCGACTGCGGCATGAACATCACCGCTTCCGATGCTGTACCGCTCGGATATCATCTCCTCAGGCGTCTCAGAAATCCACTCTTCAAGTACCGCGGCGCTTTTAAGAGCTCCGAAGAACTCCTCGGAAAGCTCCTCAGTCCAGAGTTCTTCCCCGCGGGCCGCTAAAATATCATCGACCAGCCGCTCGTCTGATGCCTTCAGATAGAAGCGGAACATGTCAGGCGTCATGCAGAGAAGATGCAGCACCGCAAACGCGGAAAAAGTATCATTTGCATGCTCTGACAATACAGATTTTATCATGAGTGCGGATTCAGGAGCCAGGTAGAGCTTCGAGGAAAGCGAGCCGAAGTACGTGGATGATACCGCATCTCCCACAGAGTCTATCATTCCCGAATCCTCCAGATAGGATAAGGCACTTTCAATATTTTTATCGAGTCTGCGGTGCACCGCCTTCTGGCTCGCATAAAACGACCGCTCCATAAATGCGGAGATGTCGGACCGTGTCTCTGCAAATCCGGTTGCTATCAGCGCGAGCAAGTGTGCGCGAAGCTCGGTCTCGCGCTGGCACTGCGATTTAATTTTTTCCGCGGGAGCGTCGATGAACTCCCCGAAGAGTTCATCCACGCGGCCCTCGTCTTTTGCGATAAGTACCGCCTCCCCGTACGGGTCGAGGTGCGGCCTCCCCGCACGTCCTGCCATCTGCCGGTACTCCATCACAGGAATCGGATTCATCCCGAGGTGTGCCTCATAGCGCTGGTGGTCACGAATGATGACACGCCGCGCCGGAAGGTTTAATCCTGCCGCAAGTGTCGGGGTGGAAGAAATAACAAGGATGTCCCCTTTCCTGAACCCCTCCTCAACCGCGGCACGTGCTGCCCGTGGAAGTCCCGCATGGTGGAATGCGGCACCTTTTCTGACAGAATCCGCGAGCACCTTTCCGGATGCTGTGGCATCCGCTTTTTCGATCTGCACCGCGTATGACTCAAGCGCGGGAGATGTCCGCTTCAGTGCGGATGCCGCACGTTTTGCATACGCCTCTGCGGAGCGTCTGGAGGAGACAAAAACCAGACATTGCCCGCCTTCCTCCACGGTATCTAAGAGAAGATTGATGTCATCGTCCTTTTTTACGGGAGGCACCTTGCGTTTTCCTTCGTGAAACCGGATTTCTCCGTTGTAAAACACCCCCTCTCTGAGGTCCACCGGCCGCCATTCGCTCGTAATCAGCGCTGCATCAAGCCATTTGGCAAGATCTTCAGGGTTTCCCATCGTGGCAGAGAGGCCGATTATCTGCATTTTTGGGTTCTGGTATCTGAGCTTTGCAATCACCATCTCAAGTGTCGCCCCGCGTGACTCATCACCTATCAGGTGAATTTCATCGACGACTAACAAAGAGACCCGTTTTATCCACTCAGCCCGGTTTCGCAACAGGGAATCGGTCTTTTCCGAGGTGGCAACCACAATGTCGTACCGCCCGAGATATTCATCTTTCTGGTCCGGGTCTCCTGTTGCGAGACCCACAGACACTCCTTTTCCGGAGAAGTCCTCATACTTTTCCGAGGCAAGTGCTTTTAAGGGGACGATGTAGAGGCATTTGCCTCCTGCGGCAATCTCCTTCTGCATGGCGCACTCGGCAACGAGCGTCTTTCCGGAAGCGGTAGGAATTGCCGCTAATATGTTTTTCCGCTCGAATAAACCCGCATTTACGCATTCCTCCTGCGGAGGATAGAGTCCGGTTATCCCTGCCTTCAGATACGCGGTACGCAGGCGGTTTGGAATCGGTAGAGAGTCTATTTTCATCATACGAGCCTGATTTGCATTAACCCCTTCATTTCGAGTGGAACTCTGGAAGATCCATATCCTTCATATATGTCTTTTGAGAGAGAATTTCAGTAGTAATAAGTCATAATATCCATTTTTGCCTCTTTCCGTTTCCGGTCGAGGAAATTAAAGACCGTATTGTGCTCGGAACCGTTTATGAGCATGGATATGGCGGTATGTGCATCGGCTGCCTGGTCAGGAAGGCCGATAATTGCGACCGTTTTGCCGTAAACAGAGATTCTTGTACCTGTCATGTTTTCTATCTGTTCCCGCGCCTTTCCTTCTTTTCCGATGATGCGGCCTCTGATGCGCGCGAGCTTTCCGGGTGTATCTGCAACGTCAGTGACGTCGATGATGTCTAATATCATTTCGTCGTCTTCCATGAGCTTTTTCGCCCGTTCCGGAGAGAATCCGCGCCCGATTGCTTTGATGACCTCCATCGACTCAATCTCTGCAAGGGAGTTTTCCTCATTTGTTAACGTGACAAGGCCTGTCTGGCTGTCAACTTCGAGGGTTACATTGAGGAATTTTTCGAGATTCCGCTTTGTTTCCCCTCCTTTTCCGACTAATGCGCCGATTCTGTCATTCGGGATTTTTATTTCCTGTGTCATGATGATACCTTGTGTATTTTATGTGCGGTTATATGCGGCTGATGTGTGTTTTGTAATTGTGTGCTTATGTATGTGTTTGTATGCGTCATCACAGAACCGGGCATTTCCTGCCCTGGATTACGCATATCTGCGCTCAGATTTCGAAAAACTCCTTTCCGACTACCTCGCGGAAAATCTCGTGAGGGTCGCGAACCTCACACTGTTTTTCGAAGAAATGTGTGATGTTTGCGATGTCGCGGAAGAGAAAACGGTATGCCCCCGGATGATCCGGGGTTACCGCCTGTGCCATGTCGATGAGGATTAACCCGTCAGGGCCTGATAAGATGTTGTATCCGGATAAGTCACCGTGGACGAGTTTTGCATGGCGGTAGAGGTTTTTGATGATGTCAAGGGCTTCCTCGTAGGTCTCTGCAGGCGATGCGGGAAGCTTTTGTCTCATCTGGGGGTAGGGGATTCCTGATTCTCCCATGAACTCCATGATAAGGATGTTTCTGTCAAAAGCGTAGGGTGTCGGGACGCAAAGTCCCGCCTCTTTCGCACGCGAGAGGTTGCTGAACTCTTTTTTGGTCCAGGCGAAGATGAGGTCTTTGTGCGAGTGTCTGATGCTCGAAAACCTGGGATCTCCTGTGATGTACTCGCTCATACGGGTGAAGTTTCCGGTCCTGATGCGGTAGATTTTAACCGCCGCATCACGGGCTACCTGCACAGGAGAGGTGCCCTCTTCTGTCTCCGCTTTTCCGGACTCGACCCTTCCTGCGAGGAAGACATTTGCCTCTTTTCCGGATGATACTGAGCCTCCAAGCGAGGAGATGACTTTTTTCTGCACCAGTTTGTAGAGCGAGAGAAGTGTTATTTCGTCAAAGACCTCTCCTGTCACCTTCATTGAATCCTCATCTTTGATGCGGATTCCAAGGTCAGAGAGTTTTCTGTCAAGTTCTTCGATACGGCGCGTATTCTCGCGGTTTTCAAAAGAGGAACGACGGTTTTTGTGTGAGGGGGTCATAGGCGGTGATTGTTTAGCGGAAGATATAATTCTCCTGCGCTTGTATACATGTTGTTTTTAATAGGTATTAAACTTTCAGGAAACAAAGGATGTCCATGCCTCCATAAAACCGCAAACAGCATATCTGGTAAAAACCAATATACTACCATAAATGTACAGCGACACCGAACGGGAAAAATCATGCGGCGCGGTCATCTGGAGGGTAACCCCCTGGGGGCATGAGTATCTCCTAATTCAGCACAGGCGTCACTGGAGTTTTCCCAAAGGACATGTGGAAGGTGCCGAAACAGAAAAAGCAACAGCCCTGCGCGAAGTAAAAGAGGAAACCGGCCTGGATGTGGCGCTCGACGGAAGATTCCGCAAAATGGTCTCCTACCGGACCCAGAGAGGAAACATGAAGGATGTGGTGTTCTTCATTGCAACACCGATAGGAGGAGTGGAACGCCCACAGCTTGAGGAGATAAACGATCTGAAATGGTTCACCTTCAGAAAGGCACTTCCGCGTGTCACCTTCGAAACAGACAACGCCGTGCTCTGTGCTGCGGAAAAATACATACACGCCCATAACCGTAAATTCATACACAGCACACCCGATGAAGGAATCCAATGATACCCTACTCTGAAATCGCAGAAGAACTCAAAAAACGCGGCATACAAAAGACCGCAGTCCAGCTCCCCGAAGGACTCAAACGCTTTGCGCCTGAGCTCTGCCGCATCCTGAAGAAAAACGGAATCTCATGCATCATAAGCGGAGACCCCTGCTGGGGAGCGTGCGACCTCTCGCTCGATGCAGCAGCTGACGCCGGATTTCTGGTGCATGTCGGCCACACACCGGTAACGAAAGAGGAAAATGTGCTCTACATCCCCTACCGAAGAGACATTAGTTCAGCTGTTCTTGAAAAAGCAGCTGAGACCTTAAAGGCCTTCAAAAGCGTCAGTGTGACAACAACCATCCAGCACTCACACCAGACAGAAGCAGTTGCAGAGTCCTTAAAAGCGCTCGGCGTACATACGGTAATAGGGCGCGGCAGTCCGCGGACGCCTGAACTGGGGCAGGTCCTGGGATGCACCTACGCATCTGCAAAAAACGCGGGATGTGATGCAAATCTTTTCATTGGAACAGGGGTATTCCACGCGATAGGAGTCGCCCTCGCAACAAAAAAACCAACATACGCCTTAGACCCGTACGGCTCAGGCGACCTGCTGGAGGTATCCGCTGACCCGTTCCTCAGGAAGCGCTTTGTGCAGATTGAAAAAGCGAAAAAAGCAAAGTCCTTCGGAATCCTGCTCTCATCAAA
>JAUNXT010000038.1 GCA_030539655.1 Methanocorpusculum sp. | reverse complement strand
CGCGCCACATCGACGCGGTCTCCTGTCACACGGGACAGGTGTTTCTGCTCTACAAAGATACCGGCAGTGTTGAAGCAGCTCTGAAATCTCTCGCGGATGCGAAACAGCCTTTCGGAGAATACACAGCAAAGAACGGCACGTTCCATCAGATTTACCGCATTGATGACCCGGCGGAGATTCAGCAGATCACCTCAATGTTTGCCGCGATTCCGAACCTGTACATCGCAGACGGTCATCATCGCGCAAAATCTTCTGCCAACGTTTGTGAGCGCAGAAAAACAGAGGGACGCCTGACGCCCGATGCGGAGCAGTTTATGGCTGTTTTATTTGCACACGAATCAGTAACTATCTATGGATATCACCGTTTAATCAGAGACCTTGCAGGACTCAATGCGGATATGTTCTTAAACGACCTGTCCCTTCGGTTTACGATTACTCCGGTAAAGAAGGTAAACATCAAAAAGAATGCAGTTCCCCCGCGGGAAACATCTCCTAAGATGCATGTGATGCATCTCTACCTCGAAAGTCAGTGGTATGAGCTGACGCGTCCGGTCGATGAAGCGGCGGATGCCATTGAGCGCCTCGATGTTTCCATTCTGCAGAACCTGGTACTCGATGATATGCTTGCGATTCTTGACCCGAGAGGAGACCCGCGCATCGCTTTCGTGGGCGGTGTTGTGCCGCTTGAGGAGGTTACAAAGCAGGTTGACAACGGGGAATTTGCAGCTGCATTTATCATGCAGCCGGTAACCGCTCAGGGAGTTATTGACGTCGCGGATGCAGGTCTTATTATGCCCCCGAAATCGACATGGTTTGAGCCGAAGCTCCTCTCCGGAATGGTTATGCACGAAATCCGGTAAGCCGGAAACTACATAAAACGTAAAATCGTATATACTACATCCAAATGACCGAAAATTCATCTCCGGAACAAACCGCAGTGCAGCACAGTTCCGGAGAGCGCTACTGGGAGCTTGATGCGGCACGCGGGGCAGCCATACTTGGCATGCTCGTCTTTCATTTTGCAGCAGCGCTGGTCATGTTTCATCTGATTGAGGAGACAGAGACTTTCCTCAAATATTATAATTTATACGCCTTCGGAACCGCGGTCTTTGTTCTTCTTGCAGGGGCCGCAATGGTTTTGCGCCATGAGCGTATGCGCATCCGCGGAAAAACAAACAGTGAGTATTACAAGACACTTGTTTTCCGTGCACTGTTTCTTTTCGGAATCGGCATGCTCATCACACTCGTTACCTGGATTTTCGGACTCATAACGTCAGACGGTCAGACATTTATTAAGTTCGGTTTCCTTCACATGCTCGGAGTTGCAATGCTTATTGCAATCCCTCTTCTGCGGTTCCGCAAATGGAACATAGTGTTTGGTATCCTCCTCATTGCAGCAGGGATGTGGCTCATTCCAAACTTCACATCTCCCGAATGGCTCTTCCCCTTAGGAATCCATGGCCCCGATTTCCTCCTCTATACACAGGATTATTTCCCGATTTTACCTTGGGCAGGAGTTCTCCTGCTTGGTGTGGGTCTCGGGGACGTCTTTTACCCGGACGGGGTCCGCGGATTTAAACTCACATACAAGCCGAAGGCAGTTATCCGGTTCCTTGCAAAGACCGGAAACGGCATGGTAACCCTCATTATCTATCTCGTGCACATGCCGGTCATTATGGCAATCCTTGCCATATTCTGTGCGGTTACCGGAATGGGCGGGCTTTGACAGCAGGCTTCGGTATTTCTTACGATAACGACCTATGATAATCGATATTCTCAACTCAAAACAGGACATTGCAGGAACAAACATCCGCCGGGCAATGGATATGCTCATCGAAGAAAACGGACGGGAAGCATTCCCCCTTTTCAGCGGAAATGAAGTAACCTTTCATACGACAGATGAACGGATTATTAACACATCATTCTCTGCGGTCAATCCGGATGCAGACCTTGTAATTATTGTATCCCGCCATTCAAGCGTGAATCCCGTGCCGGTTTTAACCGTTCATCCTGCAGGAAACTATGGAGCGGCCCAGCTCGGGGGAAATGACTATGAACTCTCTCTTTGTGCGCCGCGATGGATGAAAGCGGTTTTGCAGAACCATGCAAAGTTTGTACCGGATGGATATCGTGTATCATACGAGATAACGCATCACGGACCGACAAGTTATCCAATCCCTTCATTTTTTGTGGAGGTGGGGAGCACAGAAAAAGAGTGGAATGATGAGAAAGCGTATACAGCCGCGGCAAAAAGTGTTCTGTATGCAAAGCCCGATGAAGAGGCAATCCCTCTTATCGGCTTTGGCGGGACACACTATGCGGTGCGCCAGAGTGCCATTGCGGAGAATACAAAAGGCGCGTTCGGGCACATGATGCACTCGCGTGATGTAAAAAATATAACAAAAGAGATTATTTTGCAGATGTCTGCAAAATCAGGAGGTATTTCTGCCGCGCACATCGACAGAAAGGCGATGACAAAAGAGGAAGCGGAGCGAATCTCAGCCATCCTCGGGGAGCTGAAGATTCCGGAAATCACCGAAGGGGAACTTGAAAAAATCAATCACATGTCCTATGCCTCGTGGAAAAAATACACGAAATTTGCGGGCGAAATTGATAACAGGATAAAAATTCACCCTCACGGGGAAATATCGGACGGTGTCCCTGCAAAAGTAGCGCTGCCTGCAGAACTCATATCTCTTGCGTTTGGAAAAGATGACAGTGTTCTTATGTCATGTCTTGATGATCTTGGGGGCGTCTTTCACACGACCGGAAAGAACGGGGAACTAATGCCAATCTTTTTATGTGATGAGAAAAATCAGGAGAAAATATCAGTTGCATTAATAGCATCTGCCGTCCAATATATTACACGTACACAGGAAACGTTGATGGAAGGAAGCAGACTGACGGTCATGCACCGGAAGTTTGACCCCGGGCTCGCGCGCACGCTCGGGGTGCCGTCAGGTCCTCTTTTCGGGAAGCTTGCTTCCGGAAAAGCAGTGACTCTTGCTGACGGACGTGAAATCCTTCCGGAAATGGTTACCGCTGTTACAAAAACAACAATTAATATCCCGGGAAAGGAGAAGTAAACTCATGAGATCAATTGTAGAAGAAGCATTATCACGCAAGCGGTTTGAAGATATCGCGCGTGATGATTCCATCATTTCAGCAATTTATGACGCCGAGGCGGAAGCTGAACTCGGCGTAAAAAAGGAAGAGCCGCAGCCCGCATCTGCCCCGCAGACTGCCGCTGCGCCGCGTGCGTGGCCTGAGCCCCGTGCCCCGTCAGCAGCACCCCGTGCAGTGCCAGCATCAAACACTGTCGACTACACCAGTCAGTTCGGATTCAGCGTCCCGAAGGCAGCACCTGCCGCAGGTGACGAGGATGATGATTTTGATGAGATTTTAAACTCTCTGAAGACGAAAATCACGGTTGTCGGATGCGGCGGCGGAGGTTCCAACACTGTTGCCCGTATCTTCGAGGAAGGTATCGAGGGTGCTGAAATTTACGCATTAAACACTGATGCACAGCATTTATCCATGCTTCGCGGAAGAGTCGGAAAGCGTATCTTAATCGGCAGGCAGACTACCAAAGGTCTTGGCGCCGGTGCAATCCCGCAGAGAGGAGAAGAAGCTGCAATCGAAAGCGAGGACCAGATTCGTCAGGCATTAAACGGAAGCAACATGGTCTTTGTGACCGCAGGTCTTGGAGGGGGAACCGGTACCGGCTCTGCCCCGATTGTCGCAAAAGTCGCAAAAGAGATTGGAGCTCTTACTATTGCAGTTGTGACACTTCCGTTTACCAGTGAAAGCGCAACCCGTATGGAAAACGCGGAAATCGGTCTCGAGCGCCTGCGTGATGTTGCAGACACCGTCATCGTTATTCCAAACGACAGAATCCTTGAGATTGTGCCGCGGCTTCCGCTCGCACAGGCATTCAAGGTTTCTGATGAAGTCTTAATGCGTGCAGTAAAAGGCATCACCGAGCTCATTACTCTGCCCGGATTAGTCAACCTCGACTTTGCAGATGTCAGAACGGTTATGGAACAGGGAGGTATTGCGATGATTGGTGTCGGCGAGTCCGATTCCGAGGACAAAGCAACCGATTCCATCAAGAAAGCCCTGCGTTCTCCGCTTCTCGATGTTGATATTACAGGAGCAACCGCGGCACTCATTAACGTCATCGGCGGCCCTGATATGACTATGGTCGAGGCGGAAGGTGTCGTTCAGGAGGTCTATCAGAAGATTGACCCTGCTGCGCGCATCATCTGGGGAGTTCAGATTGACCCTGAAATGCAGGGTAAAATGCGTACCATGATTATTGTGACCGGAGTTCAATCCCCGCAGATTTATGGTAAGCAGGAACAAACAAATATGACATCACAGACCAGTCAGGTTCAAAAATCCAAGTTTGAAATTGATTTCCTGAGATAACTACGAGGAAAATAGTATGGGAGAAAATGTTACAGTAAAGGATGTTACATCCAAAAAATCAGCCCCGAAATCTTCGAAGACCAAGGCGCAGAAACCAAAGTTTACCGCCGAGGGCTTCAAGGAATTCTTTAGAAAATACATTCGTGTATTAAAACTCGCAAGAAGACCAACCAAGGAGGAGTTCTGGAAAATCTCTGCCGTTGCAGCAATTGGTATCGTAATCATTGGTGCAATCGGATTCCTGATTTACCTGCTCTTTGAGTATGTCCTTCCATAATCATGACAGAATCAGAGTTTGGAAACCACTACTACATTGTAAAGACAACGTCAAAGCATGAACGTACGGTAGCAGACAACATCAGGGAAGCCATTGAAAATGAGATGACTGATGTTGTTGTGACAGCGGTCATTGTTCCCGACGATATCAAAGGATATGTGTTCGTGGAAAGTCCGGAAGAGCATGCGCGTATCGAGGAACTTGTTGAATCGATTGCACATGCGACGGTTGTCTTGAAGAGTGAGACCTCAATGGAGGAGATTAAGCACTTCCTCGTTCCAAAGCCGGCGGTTGCAGGTATTGAGGAAGGGACGATTGTTGAACTCATTGCAGGTCCGTTCAAAGGTGAGAAGGCCGTGGTCAAGCGCGTAGACCACGCGAAGGAAGAAATCACCGTTGAACTCTACGAATCAATTGTTCCGATTCCGATTACGGTCCGCGGAGACAATGTCCGCGTGATTGATAAAAATAAGGGTTAACCTTCCCCCTTCCAATTATTTTTCATCAATCGTTTCTTTCTTATTCTTTTATGTATTTTCTGCGGTGTATTCACCGGTTATAATGTCTCTAAGTCGTTAGTACGGGTGAATCAGGCGGTGTTTATGCCTTTTTCGTATCCGCAGCGCACTTTGAGGTGATATAGGATAAAACAGCAAACCCTGCACCCGCAAGGCAGGATGCTGCAACCCCGAATGAGGTAAATTCCGGCCCCTCTGATGCCGCAGAAGCAATTAACGAAAAGAGTGCAACACCAAACACATACCCCGCGTTCATTGCGGTAAAGACAAGCCCTCCGGATGAGCCCTGCAGGTCTGACGGGCTGTGGATATTGATTCTTCTGATGCTCGGCCCCTCGTTTAGTCCGTTTCCAAGTCCTATGAGGATAAGTCCTGCAAGTATCATGATGAAATTTGAGAGATAAATCCCCGCAGTAAGAATAACAAATCCTGCGGAAAAAAGAAACGTCCCGATACTGCAGAGTTTTTTACATCCGAACTTCACCGACCAGGTACCCGACGGGATGCCGATTAGTGCAAGACATGCGGGGGGTATCAGCATGACAAGACCGGTGAGCCCGATGGAAAGCCCCGTTCCTGTGAAATAAAAGGGGAGGGTAAACAGTATTCCTGCGAAAGCAAGGGTGACCAGCATTGTTGAAACGGATGCAAGTGCCACTGTTTTGTTGAGGAAGAGTTTTGTTGAAAGTACCGGGTCTTTACATCTTGTTTCGCGGTGGACAAAGAAGAATCCGATGACCGGGCATGCAATGAGAAGGATGATGCTGTATAAGGGCCATCCTTCCTGACTGCCGAACTCAAGACCTGTTATCAGGGAGAAAAGTGCCGCCGCAAGCAGAACTGCGCCGATGCCGTCAAACTCTTCTCTCTTACTTTTTGTCTCCGTTTTTTTATCGGCAGGAATCAGGAGAAGAGCTCCTGCAACTCCTATGATTCCTATCGGGATGTTGATGAGAAACACCCAGTTCCATGAAAGAAATTCGGCGATTAGTCCCCCGAGACCCGGGCCTGCTGCAAGAGCGATCCCTCCTCCTGCTGCGATGAGTCCTGTTGCCGGACCCTGTATTTTTTCCGGGAGATGGAGGTTTATGATGCTTGTTGCAGTGGATACCATGAGAGCCGCTGCAAGTCCCTGGATGAATCTGAAGATGATTAAGATGATGAGTGCAGGGGCTGCAGCACAGAAGAATGAGGAGATGGTAAAGAGTGCAAATCCCGCGGTAAATATGAGTTTGCAGCGCCCGGTTTTGTCTGCTATTTTTCCGAAGATGAGAAGCGAGCAGCCAAGGGCAAGAAGGTACGATACAAGAACCCATGAGGATGCTGAGGGACTCGCAGAGAAGTCATTGGATATTTCCGGCAGGACGATTGAAACGATGCTTGTATCAAGATAGTCCATAAAAACAGCTGCAGCTGCGAGGAGCATTAGGAGGTACAGGCGGATGCGGCTCTTTTTGTTTACGGACATTGTTTACCTACTGTTTGGAGAGGGTAAGGGATAAAAATACCGGAGTGCAAATGCCGGAGTGCCCGGGGTTGAATGGTGCGGTTCAATAAATGGCTGCAGAGAACAGAATATAAAAATGAGTCAGGAGTTTTTCCTGACTGTTTATGTGTTTATGCTTCGAAGCGGTTTGCCCAGTATCTGTATTCGAAGAATGTGAGCGGGACTGCAACGAGGATTGCGATGATAACTCCTGCAACCGGGATGCAGAGGAGAAGTCCGAGGATTACTGCAATGATGATATCTACGATGAGTAAGATGATGTAGGACAGGATGTACTTTGCAACACCTGCTTTGGAGATCATGCCGAGGATTTCAGAGAACTTGAATGCTGCGGCAAATCCGTTGCGGGCGAAGTTAATCTCTGCCGGGATTGCAATGAGACAGAATACGATTGCAACAATTACTGCAATGATAAGTCCGACGCTTCCGATTGCAAGTCCTGCTACAGCACCCATGTCTCCGCCGAACAGTGCCGGAAGAAGACCGATGCCGCCGAATATGCAGAAGAGGATAATCGGGATAAGCATGTAGATGAGGGCCACTACGAAGAAGAGAAGACCTCTGATGAAGGACTGACCTGCGTTGGTGAAGTCCGGTTTTTCGCCTCTGAATACCTTCAGGAAGATACCCATCGGGATGAAGAAGGCGATTGGGATGATGCTTAACACAAAAATTGCAAGCATGCGTAAGAATCCTTTGAATCCGTCACCGTAACACTGACTGAATCCGAATTTGATGGATTCTCCTACGTTTTGAATTAATCCAACCATAGTTTTTAATTCACCTCTATCTAAAGAGACAGTATTATTTATGTTACTTTTGTATATTAAACGTTTCACTATGGTTATTTTTTACAGGAGTATTGAACGGGGGCGGGTTTTGTCAGGTTTTTTGCGGGCGGCTTCGGTGCGGATGCTTTAGGTGAAGCCGCGGATTCTGTGTGGATTTTATGTGCCGTGCAGCCAGGGTTTAGCGTGGATGCTCTTCGCGGATGTTGTAACTGACGGTGTGGATTTTCTGACGCGCATTCGCGCGTTAAACGCAGATATCCACGGATATCTCACGGATTTCCACAGATGCGCCTTCGGCGCAGCCCGCCGAGATACGGCGGGCTTATAGATGAGGATTAAAAACCCTGATTTCGGGGTGCGAGAGCCGAAGGCTCGAAGCTAAAGCAGGCCCGGAGGGCATGCGGCTCCGCGCCGGAGTCGCACGGAAAAACCGTGCTCCAGCTGCAACGCCGGAGGCGTGCAGGCGCTCTCGTGCCGCAGGCACAGCAGCAGCTTCGAGCCTTTGGCTCTCCCTTTCGCCCCTTCCCCCTTCACCCCCAAACCATGCATCTTTAAATACACCATCCCGAGACCGCGAAAGTGAAACCTCTCCCAAAAAATCCTCCAAACACCAATCCCTCTTCAAATCCCGCACAAAAAACCCGCTCTCCCTCTTCCTCATCTGCACTTTCGCACCGCGCGGTATGGGGTTTATATATCCCGACATCAAACCATAAACCAGAGGCGAAACATTGCGAGAATAGAATCCGCAGCACTCTAAAGCCGAATCCGTCAAAACATCACGGAAACACGGTTAAATCCCCTTCGCACCAATAAAACAGAATTGTCTGCCCGAAAACCAGAGGACAAGTCTTAGATTTAAGGGACAGACAATCTATTATTCGTCATTACAGGGGATAAAAGTATCTAAGGAGCGAAAGGCGAGGGGCGAGCGAAGCGAGCCGTAAGCCGTGAGCCAGTCTGTAAGACTGGCGATTGCTCTCCAAAAACATTCGAGGTGAAAAACAATGACACAGAACACTGTTGAAACGCAGCCTGAAAACTCCGCTGCACCGTACTGCCGCAAAAACACCGAACCAGAAAACCGAACCGTACAGGAACCTGCCGCCTGCTATACCGCAGCCCCGTCGGATTCCTCACCATCAGTCCGTGTAGCCGTCGTCCCCGCCGCATCCCGTCTCGAACTCGCCCTCTCAGACGCAAAAAAATATCCTGAACGCTGTACACGCTGGTACGACCGCGAAGAGCTTATCAACAAAGGAGCGCTTGAAATCATGCTCGACGAATACCACAGCGTAAAACTCCTCGCAATAGCTCTCAACTGCTCGGAAGACCATGTGTTCCGAGCACTTGAGAGCCGCAGGCTCGAAGCTTGAGCATGACCGAAGGGCATGCGGCCTCTGCGGAGGTCTGCGTCTTGCCTCGTCATCCGCATGCCTTCGGCCTGCTCCCGACTCACGACTCACTGCGTTCGTCCCTCGTCATCCGCACCGTCAACTACACTCCGGCAAAGAGCAAACACGTTTCCGGGATAAAAGAACACTC
>JAUNXT010000067.1 GCA_030539655.1 Methanocorpusculum sp. | reverse complement strand
TTTACTGCAGCAAGTTTTGCTCCCGTTTTTGGAATCTCCTGCATCATCTCGCTGTATGCATTGATGTGCATAGTTCTGGAAAAGACGATGTATTCCGGAATTTCTTTAATAGTTACTGAATAGTTCATGTGTTGTGCTCCTCCCAGCAAAAAATCAATGCGGGATATCTGTGATATAGTGTCAGCAACGCTCTGTTGAAGTTCTTCTTTTTTCTTCCGCAGAATAGCTGCTGAATCCGCCCCGGAAAGTATCTTTTTGATGTCACTGACAGAAATACCTGCTTCACGCAGCTCCTGAATATGATAAAGCTGCAGGAGCTGTGCTGTCGTATAATATCGATATCCGGTTACCAGGTCTGTTTTTTCCGGAGTCAGCAGGTTCTTTTCAGCATAGTATCTGAGTGTTTTTATCGTTGTCTTACTAATCCTCGAAAATTCTCCGATGCGGTACATATCACACCTATCTATTGGTTTTGTAAGCACATATAAGGCAGGTCAGCTCCCCCGGGGGGAGAGTTTACGTATCTTTTGTTCCGGGAAAAAGAAAGCCTTTCAGTTCTTTTGTCTGAAATTTCGCCTGAAATCTGATGTGCGCTTTCTTCATTAAAAAATAAGGGGGTAAATTGTCAGTTGAATTTATCTGAGGGCGTAGGCGCTGCTCGGGATGAATCCTTCGATTCCAAGCGGCTTTAAGCTTTTCATGACCTGGCCTCTGAAGTACTCGAACTCCTCGTCGGTGAGCTGTTCGGGAAGCATCTTGTCTGAGGCGATACTCCGGTAAATCCAGTAGATGATCTTTTCAACGACTGCTACTGTGTCATCCTCGGTCTTTGCGATGAAAAACGTCCGCCCGATCTGGGGATGTCTTCCGCGTCTTCCGCCGAGTGTTATCAGGTATCCTGCGTCATGGAAGTTTATGTAGTTGTAGGGGCATGCGTGCACGCAGAAGCCGCAGAGCATACACTTCTGATTTTCCATCGTGATGACACCGTTTACGATATTGATGGCCTTTTCGCGGCAGTAGAAGGTACAGGTACCGCATCCGGTGCAAAGCCCCATGTTGCGCTCGGGTTTCCTGAGGCCTGTGATGCCGATTTCATTTAACCGTTCACTGGTACATCCGTTCGGGCAGGCGGAGACAGCGATTCTTACTTTCACCGGCATCTCTTTGCCGAAGAACTTTTCATCCAGCTTTTTTGCGAGGGAGAGCGAGTCGATTACTGCGTATTTGCAGTGCTTCGTTCCAAGGCATGCGGTGACGTTTACGACCTCTGCACGCTCTGCACCGACGGGTGTCCCGTTGTTTTTCAGAGACCGTGCCATCGACTCGAGGTCGTCATGCTTTACATGGAGCAGCTCCACGGTCTGCCGTGCGGTGAAGTGTACATTTTCAACACCGAACCGGCGGGCAATGCGTCCGATTCCGGAGAGCTGGTCAGGGGTCATCATCCCTGCCGGTGCTCTCAGGCGGACGATATAGTAGTCCGGGTCGGTTTCAGGGACGATGCCGCCTTTGAGGTAGTTTTCCTCGGCTTTTATCCGGTTTGATTTCTTTCTCGGGGGCATGGTATCCGGAGTTATTCTTTTTTGGCTGTCGGGATTTTGAAGTCGCGGGCGAGGGTCTTCGGGCGGGTTTCAAGCTCTTCTTTAACCTCGTCGATGTATTTGATTTCGCTTCCGTCTTTTCCGCAGAGACAGTAGTTGTGTTTGTCTATTGCATAGACCGGGTAGCGTTTAATCTCATCGGGGACCGGGTAGGGAGTGAGTTTGTCGAAGTTTATGAGGTCTTCGACGCGGTAGCCGATGGTGTCGCAGACATGTCTGAAGTCGTTTAACCAGTCACGCAGGTCGCGGACATCGTTGAAGTCCCACTGGTGAATCTGGTGGAGAAGCATGTATGCGTCGCGTTCGAGGATGACCTGGGATATCTCCTCGCTCTGGGTGAAGTAGAAGTCAAGGAAGGTTCTGACATCTTTTACCTGCTGCGCCGCTTCGTAGATGTAGGCACGCATCTCCCGTGCGGTTCCGATTCTGTCCTCCTTTTCGAGTTCTCCCCCCAGACGGGCCACCTCATGGGAGATGTCTTTTAAGTCGGATTCGATGTTTTCTAAGTCGCTGATGGTGTCTTCGAATTTTTTGTAGAGTTCTACACCGAAGAACGCCTCCATGTATTCGCCTCTGTTCGCCATGTGTTTAATATATTTAACGCAGATGATATATAATGGTTGGCTTGGGGG
>JAUNXT010000037.1:2919-9144 GCA_030539655.1 Methanocorpusculum sp. | reverse complement strand
TCGGTCAGCAGGTTCCCTTTTTTTGTATTAAGATGAGCATGACCTGTCATAATTATTTATTTCAGTGTAAATATGGGGCGTACTTGTTTATAATGTTTTAGATAATAAAATTCCTGATGGTATCTCAGGCAAAGAAAATCAGCGGCCGCAGCTGCTGCAGGATGAGCGGTTCATGAGCACCCGTTCGGTTATCTGCGCCACCTGCAGTTCAAGCTCGGACACACGTTTTTTCAGCTTCCGGTTTTCAGTTTCCAGGACGGAAATCCGTTCCTCAAGAGTTTTTTCCGCGGCGTCAGCTTCCGGATTATGAGTCATACAGAATTATGTGTTCTATGCCGCTATTAACTATGCGGAAGAGATACATTTTTGCGGCGTTTTCTGAGAATCTCTGTGAGGTAGGGGAGAGCGATTCCAAAGAAAAGCAGAGCAACACCAATCCACTGAAGGACGGTTACCGCTTCTGATATGATGATAACCGCACAGATAATCGATGCGGGAAGCTCGGAGGCACTTAAAATAGTTCCCGAACCGGCAGGTATTTTCGGAACTCCGATTGCAAAAAGAATGCTTGGAAGGGCGCATCCAAAACTTCCGAGAACAATCCCGAAAATCCATAAATCTTTTCCGATGACGGTCTCTGTGATGAACTGCGGATTGAAATAATATGGGGTAAAGACTATGAGGAGAAGAAGCAGGGCAACCGCCAGGGTGGCTAAGCTGCGGTATGCAGGGTGCATGCCGTTTTGCAGGGATGCATTCAGCTGAATGTACGCCGCATAAAACACCGCGGAGAGCAGCCCGAAGATAACACCCTGCACGCTAATCTCCTCAAGCGGGACGCTTCCAACGCCGGAGGCAAGAAGCGTTGCCCCTATCAGAATAATTACCGAAAGTATGATGGGCACCGTAGGCGCTTTACGCTTTATCACCGACTCGGCAATTATCCCCATCCACGTGTACTGGAAGAGAAGAATAACCGCCAGATGCGCAGGAATTGTCTGAAGGGCAAAGATGTACATCAGACTGGTAAGAGCGATTGAGACGCCGATAAGTACAAGTTTTACGATATCTTTTGCACGGTATACTGTTTTTTGCTTTCTGGTTTTCCGAAGGCAGGTTACGATAAAAAAAACAGCAGACACGATAAGCATAAACAGAACACTGAAAACATACTGGGTAAGAAGCACGGTATCTGAAGAAAAACCCGCCTCGTATGCAAGCTTTATAACAGAAGATGAAGGACCAAAGCAGCACCCCCCAAGAAAGACAATGAAGGGGAAGAGGAAATAGGTAAACGCCGAGTTCTTCATTCGCAGTCTCCGGAATCTTGTTATTATCTGATAATATGAATCTGCATCGGGATGAAGGTTTGCATTTTAACTGATGCAGAGCTACAGCAGTGTCGTCTGCACACCGCAATCTTCACTTCCCAGGGTGTTCATAAAGGTAAAGAGCTTTTGTGTGTCAAAGAAAATCCCCTCTTTTTTGCAGAAGCCGCGAAATATCCTCATAAGGCGGTCTGATTCGGGGCTAGCACATTCATATGAGCTGCCAAACACCTGCTTGTATTTTTCAGAAAGACCGGGGAACTCTTTGTCAAGCTGCTGATAAAAATACTCTCTGTTCCCATCGCGCAGGGTAAGCCCGAACCCGAAGCAGATGACTCCACAGACATGAGTACTCTTACAGATTTCAAGGAGGCGCAAAAGATTCTCTTCGGTATCATTAATCCACGGAAGGAACGGACACAGCCAGACAATTGCGGGGATTCCGGCGTCAGACAAAGCGGATAACATCTCAGCACGCTTTGAGACCGGCGGGGCATAGGGTTCGATTTTTCTGCACAGGGAATCATCCGCGGTTGTAAGCGTCACAGAGACAACAGTCTTTGCCTTTTCATGTATTTCGGAGAGGATATCAAGGTCCCGCAGAAGCAGGTTGGATTTTGTTATGAGCGACACCCCGAAACGCCGTGCGGAGATGATTTCAAGACACCGCCTGGTAAGTTTTAATTCGCGTTCAAGCGGAATATACGGGTCTGACATTGAGCCGAACCCTATCATGCACCGCTTCTTTTTGCGGGAGAGAGCAGCATCAAGCAGTTCCGCGGCATTTTCCTTGACAGCCACATCCTCAAATGCATGGTTTATCTGATAGACGGTGCTTCTGCTGTCACAATAAATACACCCGTGAGTACAGCCGCGGTAGACATTGATTCCGTTCTTCGCGGACAAAAGAGATTTTGCCTGGATATAATGCATAAAAATCAGCAGATAAAAAAATCAGATGGTGATGCCGAAGAAGGAGAGTATCACAATAAGAATGACACCTATGACTCCTCCTACAGCACATACAATCACTTTTGCAACGGTGATATCTCCAATCTGCGGAAAAATATTGAAGAAAGTAAGAATCAACAGGATTACGACACCTGCCGCTGCATTTATCAGAAGTTTAAATCCGTTCTTCAGAATGAAAAACAAAACAATACATGCAATAATTGCCAGAATGATTAAGACAACTGTCGCAACAATATCTGCCATGTTCTTATATATGGGAGGTTGGAAAATAAAGAGTTACCGTTCATCTTATCTGGCGTGGATACTAAGTCGTTTTTCGGAAGAGAGATTCAAAAACAGAAAAAGCAAAAACAGAACAATGCATCCCGTCCTGTTTTAAAAAGGGCGGGGTGTGGGGAGTGGTCATATAACTCCCCGTATTGGTATAAGATATAAGTTATATTGAGAGTGGTTGGTGTGGTGTGTAGTATGTCTTACCTAAAGATGGTTGTTTAGAGAATCCAGTCGAAGTTACCTCCAGAGGTTCTTACCTCATCCATGCGGGATGCTGCTGACGATGACGACGGGAAGGAGGGCTGCTCGAATGAGTCGTACGATGCAGTCTTCGGCTCGGAAGAGAGCATGTGCGGGCGGTCACCGCCGACAATCATCTGCGATGCGTTGATACCGGTCATGATTGCCATGACAGAAACCTTGCCTTCGAAGTCCTTTCTGACACGTGCTCCCCAGATGACATCTGCATGCGGGTCAAGCTCATAGGTGAGCTGCTGGGCAATCTCCTCCGCATCGTGGAGGGTTAAGTCGTTTCCTCCGGTAATGTGGATAAGTCCTCCGGTTGCTCCTCTGAAGTCAATGTCTAAGAGCGGGTGGGATAAGCAGTCACGGATAACGGACTCAGCTTTGTTCTGCTGTTTGGATTCACCGACAAGCATAACTGCAAGTCCTCCCTTGCTCATGATTGCGCGGACATCCGCATAGTCGATGTTGATTAAGGAAGGTTCGGTGATGGTCTCGGAGATACCTTTGACGGTTTCTGCGATAATCTGGTCCATGACAGAGAATGCCTGTCCGAGCGGAAGGTTTGGAACGAAGTTCTTTAATCTGTTGTTGTCGAGAACAATGACAGAGTCTGCTGCTTCGCGGATTGCGTTAAGACCTTCTTCTGCCTTGAGCATTCTGGCTCTTTCTACCTGGAACGGATAGGAGACCATTGCAACAACGATTGCTCCGTGTTCTTTTGCAATCTGGGCAACGACCGGTGCAGATCCGGTACCTGTTCCTCCACCCATACCTGCTGTAACGAAGACGAGGTCGGCATCCTTTAAGAGTTCCTCTAAGGTCGGGCGTGCCATTTCTGCAGCGCGGCGTCCTACATCCGGGAAACCTCCGGCACCAAGACCGCGGGTTAATGACTTTCCGATTAAGACACGCTTGTCTGCCTGAATCATATCAAGGTGCTGCTTATCGGTGTTGATTGCGATAGTTTCAGCCCCTGCTACTTTCATGTTGTGAAGGCGGTTGATAGTGTTGTTTCCTGCTCCTCCGCAGCCGATAATTAAGATTCTCGGCTGTCCGAGCATGTCTTCGTCATCGACAATCGATGATGTCTGCATTCCTTTTTCGAGTTCTGCGTTTTTAAGCGCCTCGTTGATGATACTTTGCATTTTTGTAAACACCCCTGTTTGTTTTACATTCTAAAGTCAAAGGTGGAGATAGCTTCAGCGTCCCGCATGATTCGGTCCGACTTCTGAGTGAGGAAGTCGCGCACCGCGTAGCGGACTGCTTCCGAAACTGTGGGGAATTCTCCGGTATCAACCAGTTTCTCCAGCAGATCAACCTGCTGCTGCGGTAAACGAATGGTTATTCGGTCCATTTTTACTCTCCTTATCTGACATTCGTCTGCTAATTATGTGACAATTGTCTGATGTTTGTCTGACAATTGGCAGACGTCCTAATTTGGACATAACATAATTGACACTGCTGTGATATAAAGGTATCGTTCAATACCGGATTTTTCAGAGCAATATTGCGCATAATTTCCCCTGCATAGAAAACGCGCGGACAAAAACCTCATTTTTTTCTGTGTAAAAAACAGCATCATTTGCAGGCTCAGAGCATCTTACGCTGGATATATGTGGATGAAAAACCAATCATATATGAGACATGCCCACGGATTTCCCCAAAAAAGTATTCCACGGCGGACACAAAACATCAGACGAAGCTGAAAACCCGGTACTTGACGTCAGCGCAAGCTTAAATCCGTTTGCTCCGGACATCTCCTGCGCATTTTCAATTGACGATGTGCGCAGGTATCCGGATGACTCCTATACGGAGCTGAAAGAGGCAATCAGCAAAGTGTTTGGACACCCCGAAGAGGAGATTTGTGTCGGAAACGGTTCGGCAGAACTCATCAGAGTGTACTGTCAGGTAATCTTTGGGAAATCCTGCAGAATTAATATGCCAACCTTCGGGGAGTATGCATTGTCTGTAGAACTCGCAGGGAAAAAAGTTACATCAAATCCGGAAAACTGGGATGTGCGGTTCATCTGCAATCCGGAAAATCCGACAGGGGCGATGCTTGAACGCGGGGAACTCCGCTCCATCATTTCAGAAGCGGAAGAAAAAGAGCAGCAGATTTTTGTTGACGAAGCGTTCATGGACCTTGCAGAAACAAACGAATCAGTATCAGATATTTCCGCAGATAATCTGTTTGTGCTCCGCTCCCTTACCAAATCATTTGCGGTTCCCGGGCTCCGGTTCGGGTTCGGGTTCGGGTGTCCGGAACTCATCGAAAAAATGGAGACAGCGCGTACCCCGTGGTCGGTAAATTCCTTCGCCGAACTGTTTGCAAAAGCAGCCCTTGAACGATATGATGAACTCCGCCTGTCGGCTAAAAAAATCTCCCGTGAACGTGAGTGGTTTTTTGAGGAACTGGAACGGCGCGGCATTCCCTACTTTGCATCAAAGGCAAACTACATCTGCCTCTCGGTCGGAAAATCCGCAGCAGATGTCACATGCGACATGTTAAGAGAAGGAATCTGTGTCAGGGACTGCACATCATTCGGACTTCCGGAAAATATCCGGATATCTCTTGAGACGCGGGAGAAAAATAAGATTGTTTTAGAGGCACTGGACAAATGCTTGCGTTAATTTTTGCGGGAGGAGAGGGCTCACGCCTGAAACTCGGAGAAAAGGCACTCGTAACCGTGGGAGGGCGCGCCATGCTTTCACATGTCGCGGATGCTTTCACCAAAGCAGGGGATGAACCGGTTGTTGTAACCTCCCGTAAAACCCCGTTTACCCGGAACTTCTGCCGTGCACAGGGACTGGATTTTATAGACACAGCAGGTGTCGGGTATCTTGATGATCTGCATGAGGCGGTGGAATTATCCGGCGAGACAGGACCTCTTTTTACCTCAGCAGCGGATATACCCTATCTTACTGCAGAGATTATATCATATATCAGGGAGAGCTATTTTGCATCAGGTTTTGAGGCATGTTCCACATGGGTCCCTCTTGAGTTCTGCAGGCAGTATCATGTACATCCCCGCTACTCCCAGAAGATTGACGGAGTTGAGGCCACACCGTGTGCTGTAAATATTTTCCTCGGTACAAAACTTAATGATGAGCAGACGGAGCTTGAACTTCTTCTCAATGAGCCGAAGATGGCATTTAATGTAAACACGCGGGAAGAGCTTGAGGCTGCTGAGAGAATTTTTGGAGAGATGCAGAAAAAGAGTCAGTAAAAAGGAGACTCGTTTCTTCATTTAGACAGCAGCAGCTGACACATACAGCGTGAATTCTGTTTCCGCTGATTTATATCCCCGCAGATGAAACATGTATGTATGCACCCATATGCGGAAAAAATCACAAAAGTAGGCGCATACGCCAACAATACCTTTCTGACCCTTGGAATCGAACCTGT
>JAUNXT010000037.1:0-2819 GCA_030539655.1 Methanocorpusculum sp. | reverse complement strand
CCTGCAGGTCCGCTTTCCTCACCAAGTGAATAATCCGGCAGCGGAGCGTTCCACTGAACCGGATCATTGGCTTCACCTGAAATTTCATCCCCGGTTGCCGGCGCAAAAATCTCCTTCTGCCCCTCGTTTACCAGAAACGTACTGTCAAGCCCGTCCGGGTTTGAAGAGGCGAAAAAGACTGCACATCCCCCGATAATTAAGGCTATTATCAGCCCGACAACAAGAATTTTTTTGGCAGACACCGGTTTTTTCTCGGTATTTCCGGTGAGGTCCGGGCGAACCCTGAACAAAAGTGCTATCAGAACTGCAGTAATAATACCCTCAATGACACCGATAATCGCGTGATAGGTGAGCATTACCGGAAGGCCCACGGTAAGCGGAATGGCACCGACGAGTGCCAGCTCAAGTGCACAGCATCCAGCGGCAATTACACAGGCGAACCACCCGGCGACTCCTGCGGAAAGAGGCCGCGGCAGTTTCTTTGCGGCGAACTTATATGAATAAAAGCCGATGCATCCTGCGATGAATCCCATGTTTATGATATTCAGTCCGAGTGCTAAGACTCCGCCGTCTCCGAAAATCAGCGCCTGAATGACTAAAACAATGGCCAGAATAAAAACCGCGGCAAACGGTGAACCAAACACAATCGCTGCAAGCGCACCGCCCACCAGATGTCCGGAGACACCAAAACCTGTCGGAAGGTTAAACGCCTGAAGCGCAAAGATACCTGCGGCAATTACAGCGAGAATCGCTATTTTTTGCGCGGTCAGATTTTTCCGTGCCCAGTTTATGGAAAAACCGAGCAAAACAGCTGCAATGATACAGCCGATGATACCTATGGCAACTCCCCACGGGGAATAACCGAATATGAAATCAGGGATGTGCATTTTGACTCACTCCTCTTATTAGTATTACGTTTATTACATTTATATTATTTGATTCATACGATTTTTATTTTCGTGTTAATATATACATTAACATATTTTATTGGTAAAATTAATTATGCCTGATTCTGCAAAAGGTTTGCAGTTCGGGATACGCATTCAAAAAGCGTAATATATTTCCGTATCTGAATCATACATATATATCAAGTATGTACCGCATCGAAACCGAAAATCTCTGCTACTCCTACGCACATGCAGACCGCCCCGCACTGGAAAATGTCTGCTTTAAGGCAGGAACCGCAGAGCGGATTGCAATACTCGGACCAAACGGTGCGGGGAAGAGCACCCTTTTCAAACATTTCAACGGAATTCTGCAGGGCACATCAGGAACAGTAAAAATTGACGGGGAACCGGTTACCAAAAAAAATATCCCGTCAATCAGAAGAAAAGTAGGAATCGTCTTCCAGAATCCCGATGACCAGATATTCTCCTCCACCGTGGAACAGGACATAGCATTCGGACCAAACAATCTGGGCTTATCCGAAGAGGAAACCGCAAAACGTGTAGATGCGGTATCTCACATGTTAGCCCTCGAAGACCTGCGGACCCGTGCTCCGCATCATTTATCCGGAGGAGAGAAAAAACGTGTCGCGATTGCGGGGATTCTCGCGATGGAGCCTGAGGTACTGATTTTAGATGAGCCGACCGCAGGGCTTGACCCGGTAGGTGTTACCGAACTTTTTGAGTTTATCAACAGTCTTCCGGAAACTCTTGGATGCACAATTATTTACTCAACGCACCAGCTGGAACTGGTCCCCGAAACCGCAGACAGAGTCTATGTCCTTGAAAAAGGAAAAATCACCGGTGAAGGTACCCCGAGTGAGATATTTCTGCGCGGAGACTTAATCAGAAGTGCACGCCTGGAACTCCCGCCTCTTCTAAAACTCACCGCGGCCCTTCGTGACGCGGGGGTTGATGTTACGACATCGTCCTGTTATCAGGATATCGAAGACTCGATGCTTCGCGCTTTCGGGAAAGAGCCGAAAAAACACACAGAACATCACGCAGAAGTCCACACCCACGGCGGACTTGAAACACATCCGCATTACCACACCGGACAATGACACTTATAGACGAACTCTTCAGTATCGAGCGGGAAGCGGCAAAGACCAGCCCAATCCACAGCATGGACTCGCGGATTAAACTGATATTCTGTCTCTGCGGACTCTTTGCTGCGGTCTTTATGCCCTATGCAGTATCGCCGGGGGAGTTGATTTCATGGAAACAGACAGCAGGACTTGCCGCTGTATTTCTGCTCTTTATAGCCCTGTATTTCCTATCCGGAGCTTCGTGGAAATACTATCTTATGCGGCTGTGTCTGATAGTTCCCTTCGGTATTTTCATTATTATCCTGCAACCGTTTTTCTTTAATCCGTACTATGATTCATATCACATCATATTTACGGTGTTTGGCATCTCTGCATACTGGGAGTCGCTGGTATTTGCCTTATCTCTTTTTGTAAAACTGCTGATTTCAATCTCATTTATCATTCTGTTGTCTGCTACCACCGCCTCGCAGGAGATGCTAAATGGTGCTGCCCGCATGCATATCCCGCGGATTGTAATCACCGTCTTTTCGCTTACCATCCGCTACCTCTATGTGTTCGCGGAGATGTTTCAGAAGATTATGCTCTCCTTTTCGTGTCGCGGATTCAATCACTGGGGGCGCGGTCTTCCGCTAAAGTACCGTCTGCACGTCATTGGGGAGGGGGCAGGGACACTGTTTGTCCGCTCACTCGACCAGGGGGAAAAGACCTATACTGCGATGTGCTGCAGAGGCTACAGTGAAGATTCGGAGGTCTATGTTGCATCGAAAAAAATCAACGCATTTGAATGGGTGTTTCTGGCATGTATCGTCGGATATCTGATTCTCTT
>JAUNXT010000036.1 GCA_030539655.1 Methanocorpusculum sp. | reverse complement strand
AGGTAATCCGCAGATTCAAGGAGGAGCAGATTGGAAGAATTATTGTTACAGAGGGAGAAAAACCTGTCGGGATTCTGACGCACTCGGATATTGTGCGGGTGTTTCCGTCGCTGTGAGGAAAAATCCATTTTTTTACCGTTTTCGTTTATCTTGTGTGATCTTTTTCGTTGCTGTAATTTTCAATGCGGGTACTCTTTGCCGTGCCGGTTCGCGTTCTTGTTGACCATATACGGCATCAGCTACAACACCCAGAGAGAGAGAATGACCGGAGAAAAGTTCCAATTTAAAAATAGCCACAATTTAAAAAAAAAGATCAGGATTCCCTGACAACAAACAGATCCGCCATTGCACAAAGCATCTGCTTCTCATCAGAGTCAGGGAACACCGAAAGCCCCGCCTTTGCATCGGCGATGAGCTTTTCAGAGTATGCAGCAATCTTTGCAAACACCCCTGCCCCCTCCAGGGAAGAGATGACCTCACCAATCTCGACATCCGAAAGGTCCGGCTTATGATACGCGGATAAATCAACTCCTGCCTCACGTGCAAAAATTGATACAATCGTCTGCTTGTTCTCACGAAGGTCCGATGCACGGTTCTTTCCCAAAACATCCGGGGATGCCGTAAGATCCAGCACATCGTCTCTTATCTGGAACGCAATTCCCGCATTCATCCCGAGGGTATAGAGAGCTGCTGTCTGCTGCGGCGTTCCTCCTGCAAGAAGAGAGCCGATTCCTGCAGACGCTGCAAGCAGACTTCCTGTTTTTCCCCGCACCATCAAAATATATTCTTCCAGTGATACATCATCCCGTGTCTCGAATGATGCATCGAGAGACTGCCCCTCGCAGAGCATGTGACATGTGTGGGAAAGCATCTGGACTGCTGCCGTCTTTGCCGCGGGTGCTGCCTCTGCCCGGCAGATATAGGAGAATGCATCCCCGTAGAGCAGATCTCCTGCAAGAATTGCCGCCGTGTTCCCGTACACGGTATGAACTGTCGGCGTTCCGCGGCGCATCGAGTCATTATCCATGATGTCATCATGAACCAGCGTATAGGTGTGTAAAAGCTCTATCCCAAACGCCGCAGGAAACACATCAGCTGCCGCCCCCTGCCGGACTGCGTCTGCAGAAAGCATCAGAAGGGCAGGGCGAAGCCGCTTTCCGCCGCTTATCAGCAGATGGGATGCCGCTTTTCTGAGAGGTGTTATCTCCGCCTCACTGTACTCATCTGCTTCAATTCCAACCTTTTTTGCAGCGGCTGCCAGATATTCATCGAGAGACATTGTATCAGGCGACATACGGCTCACTTCGGAAGAACAAGGCGGTCCCCGTTCTGCATGATGTGGACATCACGGTTTAACACATACCCGAACTCTGATGCAAGCTCCACATAGCCGCCCTTCATGTTGAAGGGGCCGTGCGAGGGGATAATGTGCTCCGGATTCAGCATTGATAAGAGATCATAGTGCTCCTGATAGAATGCGTGACCTGTAACATGGAGTCCGTCAAAGAGCCTGGCTCCCTGACGGAGCAGCAGGCGGTCAACCTCCGCACGCTGTGCATAGTTAATCGGATTGGGGATGATGTTTGCGGAGAATAACACGCGGTCTCCTTTTTCAATTTTGAGCGGGGTTTCCCCAAGAGCCATGCGTGAGAGCATGGAGCCAGGCTCACCCTGGTGACCGGTTACAACCAGCAGGAACTTTTCAGGTCCCTCCTTTGCAACGCGGCGGAGCATCCGGTCCGTGGTTTTTCTGTTGCCGTAGATGCTTGTCCCCTGCGGGAAGGCAACCTGTTTCATAACCTCGGCAAGCCCGTTGTACCGCTCCATGCTTCTTCCGAGAAGAATCGGGATTCTGTCAATTTCACGTGCACACTCGGTAATCGTCTTGATTCTTGCGACCTGGGATGCGAACGTGGAGACAATAATTGCATGTTTGTCGTCTTCTGCACGCATCAGTGCATCACGGACGCGGAAGCGGGCGACCTGTTCACTTGGTGCATATCCTCTGTCATCCAGATTCAGTGACTCGACAATAAGACACTTTACACCCTCTTTTCCGATGGCACGGATGCGTGCAAGGTCCGGGGCCTCTCCGAGGACAGGCGTCATATCAAACTTGAAATCGTTTGCATAAACGATGCATCCCTCAGGGGTGTGCAGGACTGCCATGACCGAGTCAATAATACTGTGCTGTACGCGGATGAATTCAAGCGTCAGGTTTGTGGATATGGTGTACTTTCCGCCTGCCTTTAATGCAAAGGTCTTGTTCGTCACCTCAAACTTGCGCTCCCCTTCAATCTGCTGTTTGATTAACTCGATGGTGTACGGGGTCGCAATAATCGGGCAGCTGTATCTGTGTGCCAGCTTCTGGATTGCACCGATGTGGTCAAGGTGTCCGTGGGTACAGACAATCGCACGGACCGTTCCTTCGACCGAGTTCATCACCGTATCATCGGGAATCGCACCAATCTGGATTAAATCCAGGGAGTGCATGTTCTCCATATCCACACTGTTATTACCGGATACCGGGTCAAGATACAGCCCGATATCAAAAATTACAATCTCTTTGCCGACGCGGACGGCAGTCATGTTTCTGCCCACTTCGTTATATCCGCCGACGGCAATTATTTCTACATCTAACATTTTATCTCCTGTGTCATTTCTCTGACGACACCTGTCAGGTAATATCTGACCTTCTGCAGGTCAGGAATCGTTTTCGCTCCTGTCAGGAACATGACCGCTTTCAGTTCATTTACGACTGCGGACAGTCTGTTCATCAGGGAATCTGTACCCTCGAGCGCCGGGGAGAGCAGTTCCTTTGCCATCCCGCACACATCAGCACCGAGGGCTATTGATTTCGCCGCATCCATTCCGGAACGCAGCCCGCCGGACGCAATGACCGGCCCGCATTTAACCTGCGCTACCTCAAAAACACTCACTGCCGTCGGAATCCCCCAGTCAAGGAAGATCTCGTCAGACATCTGTTGTGGTTTATCACTGGCACGCAGGAGGGTTTTCCTGAGCAGTTCAACCTTTGCCCAGGATGTGCCGCCAAAGCCGCCGACATCGACAGCCGAAGCTCCCGCATCAAAGTATGCTTTTGCTGCCTCGCGTGAGATTCCGGCCCCGGTTTCTTTTACGATGACCGGGACATGCACGGCAGTCGCGGCATCTGATACCGCGGAAAGAAATCCTGCAGCACATCTGTCTCCTTCGGGCTGGAGCAGTTCCTGCAGGGTGTTTACGTGAATGCAGAGAGCATCTGCATCAATCAGTTCAACCGCACGGCATGCCCACTCCGGGCCGTGCTGCACAAGCTGGGCGACCCCGATGTTTCCTGCGATGAAGGCGTTCGGGGCAGCATCACGGACGACCGTAAAGGAATCGGCAACCGCGGGGTTTTCGAGGGCTGCACGCTCAGACCCAACCCCGAGCGCAAACCCTCCTTCTTCTGCTGCGAAGGCAAGCGTTCTGTTTATCTCTTTTGTCTCCGGATGGCCGCCGGTCATTGCCTCGATAAAGACGGGTGCTGAAAGATGATGTCCGAACAGCTCTGTTCCGGTATCAGTTTCATCAAGGTCGCATCCCCCTGCCGCGTTGTGGACAAGGCGAACGCAGTCAAATCCTGCCGAACCGAAACTTACGTCCGACTCCGCACAGAGTTTTAAGTGGTCAAGTTTTCTGGATGATGTAATTTTTGTCATGATGTAATCCGTGTTCCCGGGTTTTCTCCCGATAAAAATGCGGCCAGGTCTTCCGCGGCAAATATCTGCGACTCAATGCCAGACTCTGCAAGGAGCAGAAGCTCTGCAATCTTTCCTTTCATGCCTCCTGTCACGTCAGCCCCTTCCGCTTTGAAGAATGCAACCGAGTCTGCAGTCCTGCCGGATATTTCAGGGATGACCAATCCATCCTGCAAAACCCCGCCTGATGCCGTCACAAATCCGATGCGTTCCGCGCCGAGTGCTGCTGCAAGATAGGGGGCAATCTGGTCTCCTGAAAGGATACAGGCACCCTGCGTTCTGTCTGCTGCCACGTCTCCGAAAAGGACCGGGACAAGGCCTGCCAAAAGCAGTTCTTTTATCTGCTCCTCACCTGCATAGACAATGCGCCTGTTTTCTGTCAGAGCGGATGCAAACGGGGGGAATGAAACAGCATTTACTCCGGCATCCCGTAATGCCGACACAACCGCTCTGTTTAAGCGGCTTACCGCTTCATGTGTTTCATAGACACCCAGTGCATTTTCTGCCGTGACTCCGTCTGCGATGCCCCATCTCTTTGCCTCGGGATGACCAAGCGACCCTGCACCGTGGATGACCACAAGCGGCCCTGTGACTGATGCGAGCACCTCTGCAAGCCCCGACAGGGCTTTCGTGTTTATTACCCCCTCGGACGCCTTATCGGTTATGACGCTTCCCCCGAGCTTTATGATGAGCGGCTTTGGCTGTGCAGCGGATGGCATCACTGATCACGCTCCTTTCGTACCCCTTCCATGTCAATTTCAGTCGGAATCGGTTTTCCATCACAGGCTTCAATCGCGGAGATAACCCTGTGCCTGACCGTTCTGGGACATAATGCCCAGATACATCCCCCGCCTCCGGCGCCTGAAAGTTTTGCTCCGTACGCTCCCGCACTGCACGCAGCAAGGACCATCCGGGAAAGTGCCGGGTGTCCTGCGCCGAGAGCGTTCAGCAGCGCCTGATTCCGGTTCATTAAAATCCCCAGTTCATGCTGGTTTTCAAAGTTGTGCATGGCCTCCATGGTTAAGGCGCCGATTGCATCAAGGATTGGGTTTGCAACCGCGGGGGAACGCTTCTGAAACTCCGCAACCTTTCGCACCTGGTCTACGGTATGATGGGGTACAAGCGTATTTCCGATGACAATCGAGAAGTTCTCCGGAGGAATCAGACGGCGTTTTTCATCTCCTCTGATGAGGACCATCCCGCCGTATGCGGATACATACGTGTCTGTCGCAGAGGCGCGGCCTTTCTGCGTAATCTTTTCCACCTCGTGCGCAAACTCTGTAACCTCTTCTTTGTTGTAGCCGAGCTGGAACTCGTCATTTATGGCAAAAAGCGTCGCAACTGTGACCGCTGCAGAGGAGCCGAGGCCCGATGCCGAGGGAAGCTGGGACTTTACATAGACGCTTCCTTTGACATTCAGGAAATCCAGACACTCGGCAATGTACGGGGAGTTCGGCCGCTGCGCATATCTGCTGCGGTGAACCGTTACCTGCACCCGCGGCTTAATCGCCATGGCGATGCCCGGTTTTCCATAGACAACCGCATGTTCTCCGAAGAGGAATAGTTTTCCGGGCGCACTCCAGGTTGCCATCAGACAACCTCCATTGATGCGTATCCGACGACCTCGCGCATGTCTCCCGTGACATCGCCTGAGGTGGTATAGAGAAGCGTTCCTGCCTCTTTTGCACCGAAATGTTTTCCAATCTCGGCCATTGCCGCGATGCACCCGTAGCCGCACATGGACGGGCACAGACGGGAAAGCTCCTCGTAAAACCGGCGGACATCCAGGTTTTTCACCGCGGAGAGAACGGTTAAGTCATCTTTTTCCGCTTTATCTGCCGGGACATAATGTGAGCAGTCACCTGATGCAACGACAATAAAGTCCCTGCCTGCAGTCTTTTTCAGATCCTCTGCCGCGGAGATTACTGCCTCTGCTACCGCGTGCGCCCCTTTTTCCGACTGGTCGCCGATTAGAATCGGGAGAATCTTCGCCTGCGGGAAACAGTGTCTGATAAAAGGCATCTGCACCTCAAGGGAGTTTTCCTGTCGGCGAAGAACCGCATTGTTTTTGGGAAGATATGCTGCAAGGGCCTCTGCAAACTCCGTATCAGGATGGACCGGGCCAAGGGGAGTCTCCCAGGAGAAGTCGGAAAATGCGGTCGGGTATCCCTGGTGTCCGGTCCCGATTATGACAAATGTTTTATCGAAAGCAGGGCTTACCCGCGCATACGAGACAGCGGCGGTCTTTCCCGAGTAGATGTATCCGGCATGGGGGACTAAAATCCCCATGGGATTCGAGACAGACGCTGCCGTAGCACTGAAAAATGAGTCTATAAGGCTGCTTAATCCGGAAGCATCAGCCGGATAAAACATACCCTGCAGTGTAGGAGCACGCGGACCTGTATCTCCTGCCGTATGCTCCTCCGGTATTTTCTGTATCATTTATATGAGGATGGAAAGGATTCCTTGTTTTCCATCTGACGCATCAGCCGTTTGTTCTAATATTGATATAATATTGCTATGGCTGATTCTTATGGTACATTATTATTAGCCGTACTCACTGATAAGGTTTGTGAAGGAAGACTAAGACCCTGTTCCATGCCATTCCGGCCCCTATCCGGTTAACTGGTGCCTTTTTCCGGAAAAAACCCGTTTGTTACATTGTCTCCTGTTACATCGTCATTTAACACAATGTACTTCCCGGTATCCAGCAGAACAACCTGCTTTCCCGACTCAAGACGGACAAGCTGTCCGCGAAGAACAGTCTCCTGCTGCTGCCCGGTTCCGGAAGAGGCGGAAGATGTCTTCCCCGCGGGGGCCAGGCCAGGATTCTCTGCCGGAGATGCGGCAGAACCCTGCGGACCCTGCAGGACCTGCTGAACCTGTTCCGGCGGCAGAATGGAAAGATACCGTTCCGCTTTCTTAAACTGCCCCAGAATCTGCCGCTTGGTAAACCGGTGATAGGAACGGGTCAGATACCCCTCGTGACCTGCGAGCTTTTCTGCAACAGACCTGCTCGCATAGAGGGAAAAACGTGAGATAAACCATTTCCGCGTCATGTGCCAGTGAACCGCTCTGATACGTGCCTTGTCCTTCCCGGATGCAAGCGCATCTGCCGCAAAGCGCATCTGCCGCTCTGCCGCAGCGCATGTGTAGGGGAACAGGAACTCGGACTCGGCCTTTCTTGATTCAAGATAGGATTTCAACGCAAGAGAGGCCTCAGTCGTCAGATACACAACGCGGGACCGCTTCGTCTTCGTATCTGAAGCCGGAATGAAAATCTCCGTATACGTCTTCTTCCATGAAACATACGAGATGCGAAGCGAGAGGGCTTCCGAAAGACGCATACCGGACCCGAGCATAACCAGAAGAAGCACCCGTGCCCATTCCGAGGTCATTCTGTCATAGACCGCACGGAAAAGGCTCCTCGTAAGCTCTGCCTCGCGGCGGACCGACTCAACAGGCGGAATTTTGTTAAAAACCCGCTGCCGTTCCCTCCGGGTCAGGGCAATCCCGCAGTCATTTAACCATGTGCAGATTGAACGTATGTAGAGGTTTGCGGTTGCAGGAGCATACTGCCCGGAAAAACTCCCTGCTGCCGAGTACAGGTCGTTGATGACCGGTCGTCCTGCCGCAAGCTCCTGCAGATATGCAAAGGCTGCCGCGTCCAGGCTCGCCAGGGTGTTTTCACCGACGGTGTATACGCGGGTGAAGTACCTGTAGAGTGCGTCCTGGTAGTTTCTGCGTGTCTTGTCACTGTCATAGTACTGAAGAAAAGTACTTACTTTTTTTTCAGTAGACGGTTCATGAATGCTATAAACCTCATTCATGGTTTTACGTAAGGCGGTTGATATATAAAAATTTTGTAAATAGTCAGGGGGCCGCGGCAGAAACCGGTCCCGCAAAAAAAGAAAAAGTCCTAAGCCCCCGCTATGTCTCAAGACCGCTCGTTATCCGCCTCTCGATAATATACGGGAGCGCAATACCAAGCAGAATAATAACCACCCCGACCCAGCGGAGGGCAACTACCGACTCGCCGATGACAAGGGCTGCAAGCAGAACCTCGAGCGGGAGCTCTGCCGAGTTGAGAATCGTAGCCATTCCTGTAGAAATCTTCGGCGCACCGACCGCGAGGAAAAAGACCGGGATTGCAATACCGAAGATACCAAGCGGAATCGAGAACTGCAGAGCATCAAAGTTCATGAAGGCCGCAGCAACCGTCTCAAATCCTCCGTAGAACACGGCGATGAATAAGATGACAAAGACCAGCGCCACAGTTGCAATCAGGAAACTCTTGTGCAGCGGGGGCATCTCGGTTTCAATCTGTCCGGAGAAGTAGACGAAGAAGGCATAACAACATGCAGCAGCAACGCCGCAGATGATTCCTGCAGGGTTCATCATGGCAAGCGAGAGGTCTGCTCCAAGGATTCCTCCTGCGAGGATAGTTCCAATGAGGATAACAATACATGCAATGACCTTTCCTTTGGACGGAAGCTTTCTTCTGGCGATGGATTCAACGACCACTCCTATCCATGAGTACTGGAAGAGGAGAATCACGGCAAGCGATATCGGCAGTTCGAAGACCGCAAATGAATGGAAGTAAAGAATCGTTACAAGCGCCATCACAACTCCTGCGATGACCATGAGAAGAACACGTCTGCCCATCGGCTTTGTGCTTTTTTCCCTCTTCGGCTGCCTTCTCTGGTAGACCAGCCAGACAATCAGTACGATAATTCCAAGGATTACCCATCCGTAGAAGAACTTCCCGACCAGGAGAACCGGCAGGTCAAAGCCGGACATGATGACGAGAGTTGAAAGCACCGCATAGGAACAGGATGCAAGAAGCACCAGGAGCGATGCAAACAGAACCCCGGAGGTTATTTTATTCGGACTCATAATATGTTTCATCATCTTATTGGACGTACAGTTATATAAAATTAGCTTAATATAATTCCATTTTTACATAGATATGTTTACTGACTGTATGTTTTTGTTAAACCATTAAGAGTTATACTTTGACGTTCGTACAATATAACTTGTTATCCCGGTGATGGGGGGCAGGATATCCGGATGTGTATATTTACGGCTGTTCAGCAGCACTGGAGATTACCGCACACTCCCGTGCACAGAAATTATTAATACAGATGCCCACACAAATATAGCTGATTCATATGGATGAATTACAAAAAACAGAAGCACGAAACTACCTTGTGGCCGGGGGACTGCTCCTCTTCGGACTCATACTGGTCCTTATAGATTTTGGACTAAACCCGGGAAGTGATACGACACTATCTATGATATCCCCCATAGGAGGCATCATGCTTCTCATCATCGGTATCATCCTCCTGGTACTGCATAAACGTAACATTGCAGGAATTTCCTTTATCCTCTCCGGTGTAACCAACATCGTCGCAGGTTTTTCCCTCATGTTCTTCAGTTCAGGATTTAACTGTATGTATGCGATTGCAACTATCGTCTGTCTTATGTGGGGTATAATCCTGTTCTTCTCAAAAGACAGACACAAATGGATTTTTGCTCCTCTCTGCATCCTCTTTGGAGTACAGGTGTTCGCCGGACTCTTCCCTGACACGGAAGCAGGGATAACATTCCGTCTCGTCTGTGATATTATCTCCATTGTAATCGCCGTATACTTCGCTCTTGCCGCAGGATTTGAACGGATTTCCCTCCCGGGTAGATGCATCATCACCGCAGATGAGACAATAGAGTTTAAACAGTCCGGCTCTTCAGTCGGCTATGTCCTCTTCGCAGGACTTGCAGTCGCATATGTACTGATGTATCTGGGAGTTCCCGCTTTTTCAGCAACCCCTGATGCAGTTCATCCGGCATCTTTTGGCTTTGGCACCATGCTGATTCTCATCGGCATCCTGCTCTTTGCAATTGGAAAGATGCGGTTTACACCTGTCATGTTCTTCCTGCTTGGTATTGCTGAGATGCTCGCATGGTTCTCTTCAGGACCCATGCTGTATGCACTTGGAGCATTCGTTGTCATCACAGGTATCTTTGCAATGCTCAGAAAAGAGTCGAGAATTCTCCCGGGACTGATGCTTATCATCTACGGAGCCTCGTTCTTCATTTCAGTATGGGTAACCGGAACCGCGATTTCTCCGATCGCATCTGTTCTCTTAAACATCATCCCTGCAGCAATTGCAGTATATCTCGCGGTTGCCACACTCTCACAGAGGAAGATTCCTCTGTTCTGATTTTTTTCTTTTTTCCTGAACCGCGTATTCTACAGGGAGTTTCGGGACTTCGCCTCCCGCTCTGCGTCATCCCCCGCACCGCAATCCCTCTTATACAACATTATATCTATCCTGACGTCAAATA
>JAUNXT010000007.1:35633-38044 GCA_030539655.1 Methanocorpusculum sp. | reverse complement strand
CCGCGTTTTTCAATAACAGAAACCCCGAGTGCCGCGGTCTTTTCAATGAGCGCATTCACAAGCCCCGCAGCCCGGCGCGTGTCAAGAACAGCCCGAAGATCCATCTCGGTTGCCTCGCGGTGTTCGCGGAGGAACGAAAGAATCTTCTTCTCCCGCTCGTCAAGATTCGGAAGAAGCGTTTCATCAGCCTCGGGTGATGCTGCAGACACCGTAGCAGCTGCCGGCTCTTCTGCCTCCGCCTCCTCCGCCTGAGCGGCTGCTTTTTCCATCAGAATCGGACGCTCTGATAAAGCACGTCCCTTCGCACGCGTCAGGATATCGGTGAAATCCCGGATATGAATCTTGTCCGGATAACAGGGAAGCACATCGATTCCCGCAAGACAGAACCACTTGCAGTCCTCAAAGCTGCGTGACTCAAGCGCATCAAGCGCCGAGTACAGATAAAGGGACGCAAGCATCTCGCGCCCGGCAGCCGAAAGCTCATCGGATGCTGCCGAGAGCTTTTTCTGCACCAGTTCACGCGACCGCTGCAGTTTGTAGAGCTCCGAGGGGCCGCTTAACACCGCATCAGACACCGCCTCAAGCTCTGCGGTGCTTTTCGTATTCGTGAAGATATATCGAAGAATCGTGTCCGCCTCACGGATTTCATCCGCCCGCTTCAGATACCCGGCATAGGCAATTCCCCCGCGCACAATATCTGCCCGGTACGCACGGTAATACCAATCCTTTGCCTGTGAATGGTATCCTGCAGCCTCATACGCCTCACCGATTTTTGCAAGGGCGGGAGCCTTCGGATAGGGGGATAAGGTAACACTGATAATTCCTGCAACCTCCTCCGGATTCCTGGTTTTCCCAAGGAATGATGTAAAGCGGTCAATGACAAGATCAGTTAAATCCCAGTCAGGGCTTTCCGCACTCAGCACCTTTTCAAGCAGCTTCCGGTAGATTCCCGAGGCGGCATCCGTGTTTCCGGCCTCGGTTTCAATCTCTGCCGCCACCAGGTGGAACACAGCATCCGCATCGTCTGTCAGAAGCTTTTCCAGCTCATACTGTACGGTCCGGGAATCTCCTAAAAGTTTTTCGAGGAGAATATAGGAGAAGCGTATCGAGGTGACATTATCGTCTGAAACCCCTTCCTCCTCGAAGCTGTCGAGCGCCTCGCGGTATGCTTTCCCGGCAGCATTTTTATCTGCCGCGGATAACGCTTCGAGATAGATTCTAAGGTATGCGGTGTTTCCTTCGGCATCCCATCCTTTGTGAGCCGCCTCAAGACATTTCTGATACTCTTTTGCAGCAAACAGCGCCTCAACATAGGGGAGGTTGACGGTTTCCTCCCCGAAGAACCGGAGATGATATGAGATGGTCTCATCCGGTTTTCCTACTTTGAGGAACAGCTCCTCGAGGCGCTTTACATCCTCAGGTTTGTTTTCGGCACGCACGACCGCACAAAGGGCAGGAATTGCCCCCCGCAAATCCTCTTTTGCGATGAGAGAATCCGCGTAGCTTCTGACAGCTGCTTTGTTGTCCGGGTCAAGACTGAGTGCTGCAGCATATTCGGCAACTGCAGCGGCACTTCCTTTACCCTCCTTTTCGGTCAGGACATCCCCTAAGTAACTGTGGAGATATGAGGAGTTCTGCATGATGCCTAAAAGCGAGCGGAGAAGGGTTTCTGCAATATCGAGCTTCCCGGTTGCAAGATAGCTTCTTGCCGCAAGAAGCATTAATGCAGGGTCGGTCGTTCCCGAGGCGAGAGAGAGTACAGCATCATACTCTCCTTTGTCAAAGAGCGCCATCGCAGAGGAGAGGGCGGTTGCAGCAGAGGGAGGATTTGTCGGGTCCATGGTATTTCAGGTATTTTTTCAGGTATTGGTTTGGCAGATTACTTATTCAGCGCGGAAAGGACGGCCTTTCCGAATGCATCGGCATCATAGGGACTTTTTGCGGTTACAATATTTCCGTCGGTTACAACCTTTTCATCAACGATTTCCGCTTTGTCGAGGATTAAGATGCGCTTTGATGCCGGGGTGTCAAAGACGGCTGCTTTCTTTCCTGCAAGAAGGCCTGCTTCTGCAAGGACGACGGGGGCCAGGCATATGGCTGCCGCGGGTTTTCCTGCAACTCCGATTTTGTTTGCGATATCAATGAGGGTTTCGTTTCTCCAGAGTTCATCCTGGCAGCCGATTCCGCCTGCTATAACGATTCCGTCATAGTCTTCTGCACGGACCTCGTCGAAGGATAAGTCAGACTCGACGATTTCCCCGTGCATGCCGTAGCATGTACCGTGTTTCGTGGATGCAGTGACGCATTCGATGCCTGCTTCGGTGAGGTGTTTTTTCGGGATGAGGTATTCCTCGTCCATGAATCTGTCAGATGCGATTGCAAAGAGAACTTTCATGTGTATATTATATGCG
>JAUNXT010000007.1:0-35533 GCA_030539655.1 Methanocorpusculum sp. | reverse complement strand
TGAGGCGCGAAACCGGAGCACGACAAAAGGGCGTACGAGCGGTCATTCAACACCTGCAGCAGTAGAAAAAAAGAGAACAGGTGTTTAAAGTGAAAATTGTTTACCTTCTTCCCGTCCGCAGCCCAAACACGAGACCTGCAGCCGCAAGTCCGCCAAGAATCCCCGCAGCCGGACCCGGAGTTGATGCAGGCACACTCACATTGGTAAGCGCATCGTACTCTGCATCCGTGAGATTGTACCCAATCATCTTCTGATAAAACTCCTGCACATTCTCCTTCGCGTTATAATCGAACGTCTCCGGATACAGAATGTTTGCAATCCAAATCATCCCGCAGATACCCCATCCTGAAAACGGCATCGCAGTCCAGATATAAGGGCAGTCCTTTGGAATCTCATACACATGCCCGTTTTTCACAGCGGAAAGTCCGGCAAATGAGGGGTTCGAGAGAAAATCCCTGTAGTATCTGTGGTCAGTCGAACCCGCAATGAAAATATACTCCGGGTCCTTTTCCGAAAAGATGCGAAGAACTGCCTCCATACCGTAGATGTCCCCAAGACCCTTTGGTGTCTGTGCGGCAATTACGTTGTCCGCAAATGTGGAAAGAGCAGTAGACTGATAGCCGAGGGATTTGTCCTCATTAAATCCTCCGAGGAGATAGTAGTTGTTCCCGTCAATCACATTAATCTGTGCGGCAGTGGTCTTATTAACTGACTGCATCCCTGCCTGGAATGTATCAATCCAGTTCTTCATGTATGCATACAGTTCCTCTCCGCGCTCTTTTTCGCCAAGAATCTCCCCGATCTTCCGGTAGGAGGAGGGGATCTCATCTAACGAATTCTGGCTGATAAAAACCGCGGGGATACCTGAAATACGGGTAAATTCATCGAGTGACTCACCGATTCCGTCCGTTTTCTGCCCGATATCAATAAAGATATCCGCACCGATGGATGCAAGCTGCATAACCTCCTCATAATTTACCGTGCCCCCTGAATAAAAAATGGCGCCGGTCTTTGGAAGATTCTGTGCGGCAACCGCCGGAAGATACCGGTCCGCATTTGCGGGCAGTCCGTCGCCGCAGGATGCGAGATATTCCGGGTCATAGGCAATCAGAACCGACAGTGCCAGATGTCCCGACGGGATGACCTTGTCGATTTCTGCGGGAAGCTCGACTGTCCGTCCGAGATCATCGGTAAACGAACGTGTCTCTTCCGCTGCCGCGGCAGCAGTACAGATGCCGCAGAGGAGAAGGAAGAGAACACACAGGGATATAAGGGATGCGCTGTGTTTCATACTCTCTGCATATAATGGGCCTTCAAAGTTTAAAATAGTATGGAAATTTTGTAAGATGAATTAAATAAATGAAATTAACACCCTGCAGAAAAACCGCTCTTATCCGAGCAGCTTTTCCAACAGCACTTTTGTCTCCACTGCCGCCTCGAGCGCTGCACACTCTGCCACGGGTGATGTTATATGATTTTGTTTAATCGCATTCACGACCGCCTGCACATCGATGTTTCCTTTCCCCAGTCCGAGATGCGCATCCGACGTCCCGTCATTGTCATGTACATGAACCGCGGAAAACGGGTGCTTCAAAAACTCATACAGATTCCCGCACTCGTTTGCATGCCCGATATCAAGACAGAATCCTGTGCCGTCAGTTAGCTCAAGATCATCAGGAGACTTCAGGAAGAAATATCCCCAGTTGCCCATATTTTCAACACAGCATATTACACCTGTCTCCTCCGCAAAACGGTTAATCTCTTTGAGGGATTGTTTCAGGGCAGAAACAGACTTTTCATACTCTTCCTTAAACGTATAGTATCCCGGATGAAACACAACATGTGATGCGTTGCATTCTGCTGCAAGCTCCAAAGACTCTTCAACCAGTTCAACCGAGGCACGGCGGATTGGTTCAAGAACCGAGGAGATGTTTACACTGCGTGCAGGAGCATGAATGGAGTACCGGAAGGAAAAGGAAGACAGAAGTGCGGCATCTGTTGTGTAGTGCAGGCCGTCGTTCATCAGTTCCACTGCGGACGTACGGGATGCAAGCTCTTCAAGCGCTTCCTCAGGAGGACGTTGGGCAAGAGCATGTGTTGAGATGGAGACTGTTACTGCGGACATTTCAGTACAAATATATTTGACGCGAAAAGATATAATATTTGCATTGACAAAGATTTATCCGGGCATTTCCGGAATGCAAAATGTATTTTAACAGGGAAGACTATACACTATCCCAAATTATGACGGAACAGAAAGCCTCATGCGCAGGCTCGTTTCAGATTCTGCCGCTTGCAGAATGTCCGGAACGCCGTGATGCAGCAATGGAGATTTATTACTACTCATTTCCCGAAAATGAGCAGACCGATATTTCACATCTGCCGGAAGTGCTCCCTCCGGCAATGCAGTTCGAAGAATGGGCGCTTGTGTATGAATCGCGCACCGTCGGATATCTGGTAGTCTTCTTCACAGATGAAATCGCATACCTCCTTCACCTCGCCGTTGCAGAAGAATGCCGCGGGAAGGGTTTTGGAAGCCGTGCAATAGAGTCCTTCAACAGGAAATTTGCTTCACACCTTGTATTTTTCTCTGTGGAAACCCCCTCGGAGGCCGCGGAAAACCAGCAGCAGCGCCTGGCACGGATACGCCTCTATGAACGCAATGGATACAGGCTTTCAGGTATCGGTATACTCGACAACGGAAATCCGCTCTCGGTCATGTGCCGCAGCACAGCGACCGAAGAGGATATCAGGAAAATCCGTGCATTTCTGGAAGCTATGGGTGTTATAATTGACGAAGATGTAACCATACTCTGAAACTGCCGGACTCTTCTTCCGGCAAATCCTCTTTTTTCGTGCGGAAACGGAGGGGACCATAAGACGATTTCCGTAAAAATATAAGGTCTGCAGACAAATATTATAATCAATAAATTTCAATCCCTTATCGGATTCATACATTCATCGATGTTTCCTTCAGCAAAATCTCCATACAATACACACCGCAAAAACTCATGACAAACGAAAATCCTCTCCCCTCCGGGGAGGCAGCCCCGCAACGCAGCGGAAAAGAATGGGCATTCCTGATTGGAAAGCGTGTGCTTTTCCTCTTAGGCCCCGTTGCACTCGGTGCTTTGATGCTGCTCTTTTTCTGGTTCGTCTTCCCGCCGGCACCGGGCACTCTGGTAAGCCCTGAGTTTCTCGTCTTTGCAGGGCTTATGATTGCATATATTGTCCCCCCGTTTGGAAAAGAGACAATAATTCCTGCAGCACTCATAGGAGGCCCCGCTGTAGTAGGACTTGTCTCATCCATTATTTCCATTCCGACAGGTACGGCACTCGGAGGGTATCCCTTATGGACGGTTGTTGCAGGGATTGTCATCCTCGACCTCCTTGTTGCCATGTTTATCTCCTTAAACTTCGACCTGCTCCTCAAGATTCCGCTGATAGGCGGCTGGTTCCACTGGATTATGCGCAGCGCGGATAAAGTGCTCCGGAAAAAGCCGTGGATAGAAAATCTCTCGAGTGCAGGGCTTCTTATCTTTATGTACATCCCTTTGCAGGGTTCCGGGGCCATGACCACTTCAATCATCGCGCGGATTTTAAACTACCGTCCGCTTCAGGCAATCGGTCTCGTAACCTTTGGAAGCATTCTCTCATGTCTTACGGTCTCGCTTGGTGTCTCCTCCCTGGTAAAACTCTGGGAAATTAATCCGTTGTTTGCGATTCTGGAAGGAATTGCCATAGCCGGCCTCATTGTTCTTATTGCATTCCTCTGGAACAAATTTACCCGGAAACTTGCCGGGAAGGCAAAAGAGAGGGAGAAAGCAGATGGAGATGCTGTGGAAAACTCAGCGGATACCATATTTGGTAAAGATGGAAAGTAAGCATGCACCTATTGGAATGCAGAGAAAACCAATTAACAGGAGATGCTGAAAGAATTCCCATGTCTCTGGATAGAGTCAGAAAGTATCCGGAGCAGTCCGGTCCTGAATCACGCATGACTGTATATCCGGGAACGATTAATACTGTGGGTATACGGATGGGTTGACGCCTGCAAAGAGATATGACGGCGGAAAGATTTCCCGTCAGATACACTATCGAGAGATTTTACTATAAGAAATGACATATAATATTATGAATAAACAATTATGCGTTCCGAGGTTTTGTATCAGTATGATCTTCCGATAGAGCTTTTGGATGAGATTCCGCGCACCGAAGAGGTTCTCGAAGTCATCTATGCCAGATCGAAGGAAAAATATCTGATTCCTATTCTTGTTACCCGTGAACGCATCCTCTGGGCATATCCCGAAACATCTGTTGTCTACCGCGTATATGCGATGCAGTATGTCGATCTGGTATCTGTGTATGTCCGTATCCTATCCCCGCCGCTTCCGTCAGTTATCCAGTTTACCACGGTAAATAAGCAGAAATACACATTCTCAAGTCTGCAGGCGGACAAACAGCAGGTCCGCGCCCTGCTTATGACCATTTCCGACGAAATGCATCAGATGGCAGGAAAAGACTGGGTTATTTCGCAGAAGAAAACGCTGCTAAATGAAGAGTACTGGGCAGATGAAATGGTGCACCGCGGTGCAGAAATTATCAGCATCGCGGGAGGTGCGGCAGAGGAAACAACTGCTGTGCCCGCATCTGCTGATGCTGATTTCTTCGAGGAACAGCCGCTTCCCGGGAAAGGATGCTTTGAATCAAACGAGGCCCTGTTTTCGCATTTTGCATCCGAAGGAGAGGATGTCTTCGAAGAGGACAAGTCCGATGAAAAGAATGCTTCAAAAGACCCTTATGCCGCAGCTGACGAAAAGGTCGCACGGATTGTTGAAACGGTGGAGACTGAAATCTCCGATGCCCGTAAAGAGGCAGGTCTGGAAGAACCCGCTTTGAAAGCGACAGAGGATGATTCGATCATTTACGGTCCGAAAGATACCGGCGTCACCGATGAACAGTGGGGTGAAAACAGCGGCGGAGATGCCATGATTCTGGAAAATCCGAAACGGATTGCACAGGCCTTTGCATCAGACAAGGGTAAATTCCGTGAATACGGACCGGAAGATGATGACTCGGTACTCTACCCCCCGGTATCTTCCGGAGTATCAGCACCGGAACAGGGAACAGAACAGGTACGTGAGTACGGGCCCGAAGACGATGACTCGGTTGTGTATCCTTCATCCCCGGATGAGGAAGTCGTTATAACCCCGATGAAAAAACCCGCGGCACCGGTTGTTGAGTACACACTGCTTGACGAAAGCAAGCCGAAACCGGCTGTAAAAAAGGAACGGGAGGAAGTCATTTTAACACCGATGAAGCGCCCGAAACCGGAGTATGAGTCTGTCGACGGGGAGGAGGAGGTGACAGTCAATTTCAGACAGAAACCCAGCGATGAGAGGCTTACTGACAACTATGATGTTTCGGTAGGGCTTTCCACGAAGCCCTCGTACGAGGTAGGTGACGGGGCTGTCCCTCTCCCGGCAAAACCGCTCCCGTCCTATGAGTTTGATGAGATGAGAGGCCTTGCTCCAACGCGGAAGACGACACCCTTTGAGGAGAACAACAAGGACAATATCGTGCTGCGAAATCACGGGTCTGGCACAGAGAATCGTACTGCATCTCCCGCGGCCCATCCCCCCTTTTCCGCATCCGCAGACGCACAGCCAGAAATGATGAATCCTTTTATGAAAGCGGTAACTCTTGAGCCGAAGGATGAATATGATCTGGAGTCGGTTGAGAAGGTGCTTGAGGAGCTAAAGCATCTGAGAGATACGGGAATTATAACCTCCGAAGAGTACAAGGTCCGTTCCCTGAAACTCTTTAAGGGAGAGTAAAGACTGCCGCGTTTCATCCGGTGTGCGGCAGAATGTACTTTTTTATCATCTCTTCCGGAATGATGTAACTGACTGCAACAAGTGACAGCTGACAGACAGCATACTATGTATTACCGGCTATCGTCAGAAAAAAGGGAAGGTTAAATTTACTCAATAACCTTGAATGAGGTTCCGGGAATACCGCAGATCGGGCAGCGCTCGGAGGTGTGGTTAATCTCGATGTTTCCGCAGACCGGACATAAGTAGACGGTCTTGACATCAATGTCCTTTCCTGCCTTGACTGCTTCAAGTGCCTTTCCGTAGAGGTCTGCGTGTGCTGCCTCTGCCTTCTTTGCGTGCTCGAAGGTGATTAAGGCATCCTGTCTGCCCTCTTTCTGGGCAACTTCGATGAATGCCGGGTACATGGAGTTTGTCTCCTCAAGCTCGCCTGCTCTTCCTGCTTCAAGGTTTGCAACGGTGTTTCCGACGATGCCGCCGACACGCATGAGTCTTCTTGCGTGAATTTCCTCTGCCAGGGATGCTGCACGGAAGAGTTTTGCAACCTGGGCGTAGCCCTCATCGTCTGCTGCTTCTGAAAATGCCTTGTACTTGTTTCTTGCCTGTGATTCACCGGCAAATGCTGCTGCAATACATTCTTTTGTGTCCATAATATCATTATAGTATAGGGCAGACGCAGTTAAAACCCTTTGGGATGAGGAAGTTGAAAATCGCATGAAAAACTGCCAATCCGGATTTGCGGTGCGCAGATTTTACCCGGCACGCGGACAGGACAAGGCACATCGTGCATCATATCCTGTGCCAGAATGGTGACATTTTGTCACCACATTCCGGATATTGCCGGAAAAAGTCCGGCCGCGAAAGGGGTTCGTGAAAAATGTGTGCCAAAAAGATGTACATTTTGTCACCATTTTTGCAAATTAAACCAATAAATAATAATTAAATAATAGAAAATACACACAAATAATAAATGGAACTCAGAGATCTTCCCTCTGTTGACAAACCACGGGAGAAACTCATCTCCCGCGGGGCTGCCGCCCTTGAACTGCAGGAACTGATTGCAGCAATTATCGGCAGAGGAACAGTGGGGTATGATGCCATAAAAATCGGACGTGAGGTTGGAAAAATTCTGAAGAAGAAAACCTATGAAACAACCGTGGAGGATCTGCAGGATATTTTGGGCATGGGGTCCGCAAAGGCATGCCAGATAATTGCAGCCCTTGAGCTTGCACGGCGGTTTCCACCTCCGGAGGAGCGTCGCGCGATAATTGCCGGACCAAAGGATATTCTGCCGTTTGTTGCCCAGTACCGGTATGAAAAGCAGGAGAATCTGATTGTCATCTCCCTAACCGGGGCAAACGAGGTTCTCAGTGTCAGGCTTGTTACCCGCGGTATCTTGGACAACTGCCAGGCACATCCGCGGGAAATCTTTGCAGATGCCATTGCGGAGCGGGCGGCAGCAATTATCCTCGTGCACAACCACCCGTCGGGAAGACTTGTTGCAAGCCCCCAGGACATTCACCTGACGCAGGAGATAAAGCGATGCGGGGAACTTCTCGGAATCCCGCTTCTGGACCATTTAATTATCGGCCCCGGGACCGGATATACGTCTGTTCCCGACGACTGAGCAGTTTTCTGAAAAGACCTGCCAGAAATCCGACACTCAGCGCTGCTGCAAGAGACCCCTCGCGGATTCCGACAATTCCCTGCAGAAAGATAAGAGAGATTGCCGCCGCAACGGCAACGAGGGTTACATCGAGGGCGACCTTGATAACTCCGAACTTTTTTCCGCTGACCTGTGTTATTGCCCGGGCAAGAGCATCACCGGGCATCATGATGAGGTCTGCTTTGAGCAGGAGTGCAATACCGAATGCAAGAACAACACAGCTTAGGAGCATGACCGGAAGCTGAACCGCATAGAGGTCCGGAACAACTCCTTCAAGAAGAATATTGTTCAGGTCGATGAAAAGACTGAAGACAAGAAGCCCGGGAAGCTGCAGGAGATACCAGACCTTAAATCCGCGCTTCAGAATTATCATCTGTAAAATAATCAGAACAATGTTCATGAGAAAGGTCATAAATCCCATGGAAAGCGAGGTCACAACGCTTAGAACATACGGAAGACAGGAGATGGGCGATGTCCCGAGGTTTGCGGCAACAGATAAGGATACCCCCAGTGCCATGATGTAAAGTCCTGCACCGAACAGGAGAATCCGGGGAAAAAGAGAGGAGGACATCCGACGCAAAGATGCCGTTTACCGTTTTGATTTTGCGCAGCCGCCGCATGCACGGCACACTTCAGGTGCCGGGGTAAACTCGGCCCCGTTCTTACAAAACGGCGGAATATCTGCTGCATCACGTTTGAAGTAGACGTGCGGTACGAGTGAGATGTGGGTGTAGCATCCGACTGGAACACCTACTGCATCTGCAATATACTTCTGGAGGCAGACGAGGGCATACATGTTTGACCCTGCAGCAGAGAGCATGTCGTTGCTGCGGAAAACAATCTTCATATCGAGTTTCCCATCTCTTACAACACACTGGACAAGCTGCAGACACGGGCAGTCATTGAGCTTTTCATCAACGGGGGGGCACCAGGTCAGAGCCAGCGCACGGCGGCTTTCCGGATTTGCTTTAAGTTTGTCGATGATGTACTGTATCTGGTCCTGATGAATCGCGCCGTTAAACTCAAGTCCGCATCCCCAGTCAAAAAGACGTCCGTGATAGTCGTACTCAAACACTGCATCCGAGCCGTGAATCAGGTTGTCTGCATACTCTTTTAAGAACGCCTCCTTAAAGCGCGATGCAGGAGACACCATCGGGGATTCAAACGGCGTATCCACACAGATACAGATTTCATCCGTTTCCATAGTCTCTTCTCCGTTCTCGGTTTTAAGGTAGCTTCCTTTTTCAAGAATGTAGCGGACAACAAGCTCATGAGCGCGTGATAGTGTCGGGGTGCGAATGAGTTTCATAATTGAATATTATGTATGTTGTTCAGGGATATAAATTTCCTATAAATATCATCTGCGAAGGATTTGTAAAACCCCTGACAAAATCCGCGGGTCTGGCAGGGGGCGCCGCAGGGAAAACGACCGATTTATCGGGTATTTACCCCAAATTCGATTGATATGTGGGAATTGCGGGAACATGCAGGAGATGGAGTATGCTTATGCATAATCACTATCCTAATATCCTATGGACTCATATATAATACGGAATATCATATGATAGTCGTACCAGATACCAGTGTCGTCATAGACGGCCGCGTCACAGCCCTGATTGAAAAGGGAGAATATGCTGGCGCAACGATAATAATACCCGAAGCGGTCTTTGCAGAGCTTGAAGCACAGGCAAACCAGGGGCGCGAGATTGGATTTTCCGGACTCGCCGAACTGCAGAAGCTCTGCGAACTGGCAGTTGCAGGAAAAATCACCCTTAAATATGTCGGCGAACGCCCGAAACTCGATGAAGTAAAACTCGCCCCCGGGGGCGAAATCGATTCAATAATCCGGAAAGTCGCCATAGAAAACAATGCGGTTTTTCTAACAAGCGACTACGTGCAGTCACAGGTGGCAAAGGCAAAAGGCCTCGATGTGGTCTTCTTAAAAGCAGGAACGGGAGATACCTTCTCACCGCTCTTAATTGACGCCTTCTTTGACGAGAACACATCGGCAGTCTACCTCAAGGAGCGTGTTGCCCCGTATGCACGAAAAGGCACCATCAAAGAGTCAAAACTCGTAACCATCAGAGAGACTCCCTGTACAGAGTACGAACTGCGTGCCATCGCCCAGGAATGTCTTGAACGTGCAAAACGCCACCCGGACGGATTTGTCGAAGCAGAGCTTCCAGGCGTTACCGTATCCCAGATCGGGTCGATGCGGATTACCACAACAAGGCCCCCCTTCTCCGACGGAATAGAGATAACAGTGACCCGCCCGACACGCGAGGTTTCCTTTGAATCATACAACTGTTCAGCGGCATTGAAGGACAGGTTAAAGGAAAGTGCAGGGATGTTAATTCTCGGAACCCCGGGTTCCGGAAAGTCTACTCTGGAACAGAATATTGCAACATACCTCTCAGGTGAAAACTATATCGTAAAGACGATTGAATCCCCGCGTGACTTAATGGTCAATGATAAAATCACCCAGTATACTTCGCTTGATGGAAGTATTGCAGCGGCGGGAGAGGTCTTAACGCTTCTTCGTCCCGACTATGTCATTTTTGATGAGATGCGCAGAAGCGAGGAACTTGCAGTCTTTGCAGACCTTCGTCTCTCAGGCATCAAAGTCATAGGCGGACTGCATGCAAAGTCAGCCCTCGATGCCTTAATCCGTCTCGCAAGCCTGGTTGATTTAAACCTCATTCCGCAAATAATCTCCACGATGGTCTTTGTAAAAAGCGGCGACATCTCGGAGATTTACACCGTATCCACAGGATTCGGTGTCCCGAAGGCACTTGAGCAGATAGGCGACCCCATTGTGCGGCCCGTCGTGCGTCTTACAAATATCAGCACAGCAGAAACCGTCGCAGAAGCGTTCCGTTATGAGGGAGAGGTTATGGTGACCCCTGCATCCGGTCTTTCCGAGCTTCCATCAATAAAAACGGTTGAAACGGTTAAAGAAGCAGCAAAAGCAGCAGCAGTACCGGTGCTCCGTCAGGAAAGCAGGGCAAAACAGGCAGAGGCAGAGAACAAGCCGGAGGAAAAACCGTCTGCGGAATCTGCACTGGATAAAAACCGGGACCGGTCTGCATCATACAACCCGGCGCCGTACAAGGCCCCCGCAAACAGCAATCCTGCATGGGCTGTTCTTGAAAAAGAGATTAGAAATGAGATTGCCCGCTATACCGTCGGAGATATTGTTGTCTGTATGTTAACCGACACGAAGGCTGCGGTCTATATCGAAAACATGGATGTTCCCGCAGTCATTGGAAAAGCAGGAAAGAACATCTCTGCAATCGTTACAAAAGTGGGTGTAGGAATCGATGTCCGCTCTTTATCAGACCTTCCGGGGAGGGAGGCCCTATCTGCGGAAAAACCGGTTCCCGAGAGGAATACACCGGGATTCAAATTACGAAGCGAGAAAAAGCAGATATCCGTTATCTGCCCGGAGTACACCAACAAGATTGTGGACATCTTCTCCGGTAAAGAGTATCTCTTTACTGCAACTGTGGATGCACAGGGTGAAATCCATCTCGCACGAACATCGAGTATCGCCATGGAAATGGTGCGCCGCTACAGCGAAGGAGAAGACCTGAAACTGAAACCGGTTGACTAACCGGAAGACGGCATAATAAAACATAAAAATAAAAATACACAAGGTACCAGTATGACTGAAAATCTGATAATGAATGAAATTGAGCCGGAAATCAGGAAAACCTGGATTCCGCAGTTTGAATCGAATCCGAACCCGGAAAAAGAAAAGCTGTATGTAAACGTCGCCTTCCCGTACCCCTCGGGTGCCATGCACGTGGGCCACGGCAGAACATACATCATCCCGGATGTGGTTGCCCGTTTCTGGAGAATGAGGGGGAAACAGGTCTTGTTCCCGATGGCATTCCATGTGACAGGAGCCCCTGTTTTAGGAATTGCAAAGCGTATCGCCAAAAAGGATGAAAAGACTTTAAATCTCTACGGCGGCCTCTACCGCGTCCCGAAAGATACCCTGGAAAAGTTCACGGACCCGGTAACAATTGTAAACTATTTCGCTGACGAATACCAGCGGGTAATGCAGCAGCTTGGTCTCTCCATCGACTGGAGACGCCGCTTTACCACGATTATTCCGCAGTACAGCAAGTTCATCGAATGGCAGTATACCCATGTCTACGGCCAGGGCAAAGTGCAGAAAGGAGAGTACCCGGTCCGGTACTGCCCGAACTGTGACCAGCCGGTAGGAGACCACGACCTTCTTGAAGGCGATACTGCGGAGATCATGCACTATGTGTTTGTGATGTTCAAATTCGGCGAGTTCGAAATACCCTGTGCAACCCTTCGTCCTGAGACCATCTTCGGCGTCACCAACCTCTGGGCAAATCCGGAGACCGAATATCTGAAGGCGGAAGTTGACGGAAAGAAATGGATTATCTCCAAAGAGGCGGCGCTTAAACTCCGGATGCAGAAGCATGAGGTAAAGGAACTCGGCACAATCAGAGGTACAGAGTTAATCGATAAGAAAGCGGTCTGCACCTACACCGGAAAAGAGGTCACAATTCTTCCTGCATCCTTTGTTGACCCGGACATGGGTTCCGGCCTTGTTATGAGCGTCCCGGCACATGCTCCCTTTGACTATATTGCCCTCCGCGACCTTCAGCAGAAGGGTAAATACACCGATATTACCCCGATTACCCTTGTCACTGTCCCGGGATACAAGAATACCCCCGCCGCGGAAATTGTTGAGAAGAACAGGATTCCGAATCAGGATGATCCGAGAATGGATGCTCTGACCCAGGAGCTCTATACTCTTGAGTTCTCCAAAGGAAAGTTAAACGATAACTGCGGAAAGCATGCAGGAAAGTCGGTCCGCCAGGCACGCGAGGATGTTACAAAGGAGTTCACCGAAGAAAAGGGTTCCATCATCTTCCATGAGATGAGCCAGAAGCGTGTTATCTGCCGCTGCGGAAACCGTGTCTATGTGAAGATTTTAGATGACCAGTGGTTTATCAACTACGGAGATGCTGCCTGGAAACAGCAGGTTCACGAGGTCATGCCAAGCGTCGAACTGGTGCCTCCGGAGGTCCGTGCAGAGTTTGAGCGCACAATTGACTGGCTGCGCGAGTGGCCGTGCTCACGCCGCGTAGGGCTTGGAACACACGTTCCCTGGGATTCCAAGTGGCTGTTTGAGCCTCTCTCTGACTCCACCATCTACATGGCATACTATACAATCTCCCACAAGATTGTAAAGATTCCGCCGGAGAAGCTGACCCCTGCAGTCTTTGATTATATCTTCCTCGGAAAAGGAAACCCCGCAGAGCTTCCGGTTGATGAGGCAACAGTAAATGACTTAAGGTCAGAGTTCCTCTACTGGTACCCGTACGACTACCGCTTCAGCGCAAAGGACTTAATCTCGAACCACTTAACCTTCCAGATGTTCCACCACCGTGCAATCTTCCCCGACGAGCTGCAGCCGAAGGGAATGGTTGTCTTCGGAATGGGGCTCCTAAATGGTATGAAGATGTCCTCCTCGAAAGGAAATGTGTTCCTGCTTGAGGATGCGGCAAACGAGTTCGGAGCAGATACAGTCCGTATGTTCTTAGTGGGCTCTGCCGAGCCGTGGCAGGACTTTGACTGGAGAAATGAACTGGTCTTATCTGTGAAGAAACAGATTGAACGGATGTGGCAGCTGGTCCTCGACGCGGAAAACGCAACAGGGACCACCCCGATTGATGCATGGCTTGTTTCGCGTATGCAGCAGAGAATTGCAGGAGCTACAACGGCACTTACGAAGTTCCAGACACGTCAGGCACTGCAGGAGGCATACAACGGTGTTGTATCAGACCTTGCCTGGTACCGCAGGCGGCTTGCAGACGGCGCACCGGGTGCTGTGTTAAAGGATGTTATGTCGGAGTGGGTCCGGCTTATGGCCCCTGTTATCCCCTACACTGCAGAGGCACTCTGGAAGAAGACCGGTCACGACGGGCTTATTTCCTTTGCGGACTGGCCGGTTGCTGACGAGTCAAAGATTAATCCGCAGGTTGAACTCTCGGAAGGCCTTCTGCAGAGAACGGTTGAGGATATCCAGTCCATCTTAAAGCTCGTTCAGATTGATGCAAAGAAGGTCCGGATGTTTGTAGCACCTGAGTGGAAGCGTCAGGTGTTCTCCATTGTCGCATCTGCTGAGGACAAGCGCAATGTGGTAAAGACTGTGATGGCAGATGAAGGTCTCCATGCACGCGGCAAAGAGGCAGCAGATGCCGCAGTTCAGACAGTACGACTGGTCCATTCACTCCCACCTCAGATTGTATCTGCAGTGGCTGAAGGAATTGACGAGGCTGCAATCTTTACCGCGGCAAAAGCATTCCTTGAGAAGGAGTGCGGTCTTGAGGTTGAGATTTGCGCTGCAGAAGGGTCCGATCACCCGAAGGCACGTTCCGCACTGCCGTTTAAACCGGCGATTGTGGTTGAGTAAGAAAGATTATTCTTTTTTGTTTTTTGGGAGAGGGGAAGCATCCCTTAAAAGAAACCGTCAACTCTATACCCCCTCAATCCAAACATATACCTCATGTGGGACTCCTTAAAACAACAGATTGAAGAGATCGGCTGCGCTCAGCTAACCGGAGCAGATGCCGCGGAATACATAAAAGACGGCAGTACTGTATTCGTATACGAAGGACACAAACTCCTAATTCCGATACAGGAAACATCATCGATTACCATCAGACACATCGGGAAAGGAACCGTAAAACTCTCCTTCGGATTCATCGAAGTGCTTGGAAAAATCGAATCCCCGTAAACAGCCATGGTTAAGTTAGGATTTCATGTTTCAATTGCAGGATCTTTTTCTCTTGCAGTCTCACGGGCGCAGGACCTCACCTGTGACACCTTCCAGATGTTTACGAGAAGCCCGCGTGTCTGGGGGGCTAAACCAATCAGGGATGCCGAGGCCGCTGCATTTCAAAACGCTCTGAAAGAGTCAGGGATAGGTCCTGTTGTCGACCACATGCCCTACCTCCCGAACCCTGCCGCAGAAAAACCGGATGTGTATGAAAAATCTGTTGCAACCTTAACCGACGAGTTAAACCGCTGTGCAAAACTGGGGGTTCCCTACCTGGTAACCCACCTGGGGCATCACGGACAAAACGACGGCCATAAAAAAGGACAGGAAAAAGTGATTTCCGCCATCACAACAGCCATTGACAACTCGGAAGGAAACACAATGATTCTTCTCGAAAACACTGCAAATGAGAAAAACACTGTGGGGGGGACCTTTACCGATGTGGGAGTCATCTCTGACAGTATCGGAAGAAACGACCGGATAGGATTCTGCTTTGACACCTGCCACGCAGGAGCTGCCGGGTATGATATACCCGGATTCGGAGCGGAGACGGTTTTCGGCTGGTTTTCAGATGAGGCAGGAAGCCTTGACCGCCTGAAAGTCATTCACTTAAATGATATGAAAGGAGGCATCGGTTCACACCTCGACCGCCATGAGCATTTAGGCCTCGGAACACTTGGAGACGCGGGAATCCGTGATGTACTGACCTTCCCGAAAATCTCCCACTGTGCATTTATTATGGAAACCCCCTCGAATGAGGTTCGCAGCGATAAGGAAAATATGGATGCCGCACGCAGACTCTCAGCATAAATGAACAGGAAATAGAGGGACTTTTCTCCCTCCCCTTAATCCCTTCTTTTTATCCTCACGGTATCTCCCTTTTTATCTCTCACCATGTCCCCACTGTTTTTCAATGTAACAGGTACTGCAGCAGTACCGTATCGTTTTCATCAGACGGTTCTACAGCGGCGAAACTACCGCAGCCGGATACGAATAACAGACTAAAAAAAGAATCAGAAGTCCGTCATTACACGGAACTGATCAATTTCTTCAGAGTTGAGCTCTGCAAGGAAGCTCTCTGCAGCGTTCTTAATGTCTTTGCTTGCGGTGATTGCTCTACCCACAACAACGATATCCGCACCTGCAGCAACTGCCTTCTTTACAACCGGCTGTCTGATACCGCCTGCGGTTGCGACAAGAATCTTTGCACCGTACTTCTTTCCAATCTCCTTGACCTTTAAGATGTCGCCCCAGCTGTACTCGCCTGCAGCGGCCTCTTTGTCGATTGCGCGGTGCATCTCAACATACTGCGGAAGAGCAGCCGCGCCGCCGAGTTTTCCTAAGGACTCGATGAGCTTTGCGGGAGACTCGACATTGAGCATATCGATGATTGCGTAGATTCCGCACTTTTTGGCTTCCTTAATGAATGCTGCAATGGTCTCAATCGGTGCAAGACCGGAGACAACTGCCGCATCTCCTCCCGCATTGGAAACCATACGCGCCTCAAGGTTTCCGGTATCAAGGGTCTTGATATCAGCTACAATGAAGCAGTTCGGGCGAATCTTTCTGATTTCGCCGATGACGGAGAGACCGAACTGTTTGATGAGCGGGGTTCCAGCCTCGAATATGACGTGGTCATTCTGCGGCACACCGGTTAAGACACGCTGTACCTGGTTCATGTCGATTAAGTCCATCGCAACCTGCAGGTATGGCGGGTTCCAGAGTCTCTGGACCTTGAATCCCATAACTCCGTGGGCTGCTCTGTCCTTCTCCTTTAAGACGGTTGCAACATCCGGGAACTTGTCGAGCGCGCGGGTGATTGCAAGGCGTGTTGCACCGTAGTTAAAGCGGTAAATTTTGTTAAAGTCCTTTGCTGACGGGTCAATAAAGACGCTTGCAACAACAACGATGTCTTCAACATCCAGATCTGCAAACGCACCGTCTTCCAGGCAGTCTGCTACAGCTTTGGATACTGCGGCCTGAGCAGGTCCGAAAATCTGGGTTACCTGTTCACCGTGTTTTAATGTTACCTTCGGGATAATAAGAACTGCCGGTTTGGGCAGGAGGTTCGGACGGATAACACCAAGAAGCGGAGTGTGTCCTGCAGAAAGCTGGGTTAATCCGTTCGCAAATGCCATTCCGACGGGTCCGTTTTTCTCACCGATCATGAGGTCGATATGAGCTAATTCCGGTCCGTCTCCAACGAGAGCTTCACCAATTAAGAACATAAGACAAATCTCTGATATAATATATGCTCTCCATAAAGATAAACCCAGTCATTCTTTAATGTATTGAGAATATATGATTGCTATAGAGTCTATTGAAAATCTTTATAGTTTTTTTCACTAAACAATTCAGGCAGATACACATGGGTCTGAAAGATATTGTCATCCCGCAGGACAAAATATTTTTTGAGCTGTTCGAGCAGCAGGCCGAAGTCGCCGTCAGTGCTGCAGACCAGCTCGTAACTATATTTACCGACTATACCGATATCGAAGCAAAATACCATGCATTAAAGGAGATCGAGCACAAAGGGGACGATATAACACACCGTGCCCATGACGAGCTGAACCGGACGTTTATCACTCCGTTTGAACCGGAAGAGATCTCCCGTCTTATTAACACGCTGGATGATGTGGTAGACTTCATTGATGAAGGTGCCAGGTTCCTGGTAATCTATGAGATTGACAAACCCGTGGACGGGATGCTTGAGATTGCCCGGTGTCTCAGGAAGGCTGCAGAGGAGATCAGGACCGGAGTTAAATGTCTTCGGACCCTGAAGGATACCAAACGGATGAAAGAGGCGATTATTGAAATCAGCCGGCTTGAAAATGAGGCGGATGACCTCCAGACAAAGGCATTAAAACAGCTGTTTGCGACCAATGACCCGATTCACATTATGAAGATGAAAGACATCTTTGAACACTTTGAAGAGGCCGCGGACAGGTGTAAGGATGTCGCAGATGTGCTGACTGCAATTCTCATCAGGCACACATAAACATGGATACTATATCAATCGTCCTGGTCGTCCTGGGGATTATCATCGCTTTGGTGTTTAACTTCAGCAACGGCAGGAACAACGCTTCGAACGCGGTGGCAACGGTTGTCGCAACACATGCCTTATCCCCAGGGAAGGCCATTGTCATTGCCTCGATATGCTGTCTTGCAGGACCGTTTGTGTTCTCGACCGCGGTTGCCAAAACGATTGGAAATGGTATTGTAAATCCTGAACTTTTCACCCCTGTTCTGATGTTTATCGGTTTGTGCGGTTCGGTTCTCTGGGTTAACATCTGTTCCCGTGCAGGGATTCCAGTATCATCAACCCACGCGCTTGTGGGGGGATTAATCGGAGCAGGCATTGCCGCTGCCGGATGGTCTGCAGTCTTCTGGCCCACCCCTGATATGCTTATCGGGACTCTGTTTTTCGTTCTCGGAGGTGCTGCTGCAGGCGCTTTAGTCGCCCTTATTTTAGCCTTCATCTTTAAGGAACGGATTGGCTTATTCCTCCTTTCCGGGGCTGGAATCGGCGGGATACTTGCAATCCCTCTCGCATTGGTTCTCGGTATTTTTCCGGGTTCAAACATCCTTTCGATTCTTCTGTTTATCTGCGTATCCCCGATGCTTGGAATCGTTGCCGCCTATACGTTTACCGCGATTCTCACCCGTATTCTCGCTAGATGTTCAAAGGCCCCGATGCGCTTAAACAGGTGGTTCCAGCGGCTTCAGGTTGTGGGATCGGCATTCCAGGCCCTCACCATCGGAGGAAACGATGCGCAGAATGCGATGGGTATCATCTTTGCGATTCTGGTCTCTGCAGGCGCGGTATCTGCATCTGCGGAACTTCCCCTCTGGGTTATTATTACCTCTGCCATTGCTATCACACTTGGAATGCTTTTAGGCGGCTGGAAGATTATTAAAAATGTCGGCTCGGGAATTACGAGAATTATGCCGTATCAGGGTTTTTCCGCAACAACGACAGGAGGTCTGGTCCTTACCCTGATGACCGCCTGCGGAATTCCGGTTTCAACCACGCATGTTGCAGGAGGGGCAATTATCGGAACCGGAATGACGAGGGGGGCCGGGGGTATTAACTGGAAGACGGTCCTTCGGATGCTTTCCGCATGGGTTATTACGATACCCTGTGCAGCTGTTGTCTCGTGGATAATCTATTTTGCGGCAAGTCATATCTTTGGGTTTTAAAAAACGCGCTGTTCGTGCAGAAAGACTGCGACTCTCCCGTAATCCCCGTGCCTATTCAAAGACTATATCTTGCCCTGCGATAAATATCTAAACACAAATATGATACGATTCGCTGTTATTGGTCACAAGGCAGTGACAGAACCAACCTTCACCCTAAACGACATGCCGGGAGCTGCGGGACGCATGGATATTATGTGCCGCTGCATCAACACCTCTTTCTTCTTAAGTCATGATATGAGACGCAACGTTGAGTGCTTCCTCATCCTCAAAGGAGGAGAGATGGAAAAAACCCTGGTATTCTCAGGAGAGACCATCCGCTCCCTCAATCCGGATGAACGAAGTGCAGGAGCCCTCATCAAAAAAGGACTCGGAACCGAGGCAGGAGACACCTTCAAAAAAGCAGCGGATGGAATCCGCATCAGAGCAGGAGGGCTTAAAGAACTCCTCGCCGAATACCCGTTTGCCGTGCTTGATGAAAACGGGACCGACATCCGTGAGGCGGACTCACTTCCGGAAAACTTCCTCCTAAGTGACCACATGAACTTCACCGAAGAGGAAGAGGAACTCATAAAAGACCTCCCGAAATACTCGGTAGGTCCACGCGTTCTTCATGCAGACCACACCATAACCGTGCTCTTAAACGAATTTGACCGGAGAGAGGTTAACCGGAGGGAAGCATGAGCGAAGATACTGCTATTCTGGAAAAAGTCCACCGCATCCTTGAGTACGGGGAAATCTGCGACCACTGTCTTGGAAGACTGTTTGCAAAATTATCCTTTGGGCTTACCAACGAAGAGCGCGGACACGCCCTCAGGGTTGCCCACGCACTTGCTTATAACATCCCGTTTAAACCATACGAACACGGAAACTGCTGGGTCTGCGGCGACCTCTTTGATGAAATTCCCCACTGGGCTGAAAAAGCGGCAGCGGCAGTCACAGGGATTGAGCATGAGACCTTTGTCATCGGAACACGCGTTCCCCCGATGATGAGTGAGTCTGAGGAGATGCTTTGGGGAGACATCGGACTGGAGCACCCCGAGCCGCTGAAGTCCGAGATGAACCGCGAGGTGGGAAAAGCGGTCTCAGCCCTGAACGGGAAGCGCGGAGACCCGAAAAACCCCGATGTAACAGTAATCCTCAACATTGCAGACGACTGCACCGAGCTTCAGATTTCATCCCTCTACTTTGCCGGACGGTACTTAAAATACCAGCGCGGCATCCCGCAGACACACTGGAACTGCAGGGCCTGCGGCGGGCGCGGTTGTGAAAAATGCAATTTTACCGGAAAACAGTACCCGACATCAGTAGAGGAGGAGATTGCAAAAGTGCCGGTCGGGGTCTTCAAAGCAGAGGCGGGAGTTCTGCACGGTGCAGGCCGCGAGGACATTGACGCACGCTGTATCGGGACCGGGAGACCGTTTGTGATGGAGATGGTAAATCCGCGCGTACGGAGTGCCGATTTAAAGGAACTGGAAGAATCCATCAATAAATCCGCGGGAAAAGCGGTTGAAGTGCGGCTCGAAGGATGGTCCGACAGGAAAACAGTAGAAATGCTTAAATCACACAAAGGGCATAAAACATACAGGATTCTGGTTTCAGTAGATGCCTCTATCTCTATGGAGAATGTCGAAAAAGCCGTTTCAGAGCTGAAAGGAGCCTGGATTAGCCAGCGCACCCCAAATCGCGTCTCTCACCGGAGAGCTGATCTGGTACGAAAGCGTCAGGTTCAGGACATCAGTATTCTCGGCATCGAAAACGGCCTCTACCGCCTTGAGGTGGTGGGAGACAGCGGTCTCTACATCAAAGAACTCATATCAGGAGACGAGGGACGGACCGTCCCCAGTCTTTCTGAAATCCTCGCCTCACCCGCAAAAGTCACAGAGTTGGACGTTGTGCAGGTTGAAGGATTGTCAAATAACGGAGCGTGAAAACAATGGCACACCACAATGGTATCAAAAAAGGCACCAGATATAAGTTACAGAAAACCCTGCGCACCCGCGGAATGCCGAATGTAACCAAGAGCATTCAGCACTTCGAGATTGGGCAGAAGGTCCACATCGTTCTGGACGCAAGCGTTCAGAAGGGACAGCCGCACCCGAGATTCCACGGAAAGACTGGAACAATCATTGGTCAGCGCGGAAGAGCATGGCTTCTTGAGATTGCAGACGGCGGAATGACCAAGACCGTTATTGCAAGACCGCAGCATCTTTCTGCACAGAAATTCAGAAACTAACCCTCCCAAATACTTATTTTATCCATCTTTGGAGGCCCGCATGAAAGTTAAAAAAATAATTCAGGAAGATATGATGACGCTCCCCGAACTCCGGGATGAGCTTATCACCATCCGCGACAAGAGAGGAGAAAATGCCGAGGACGCCGAAGGTGCCGACAGAGCACTCTCCTATGAACTGCGTAAAAGCATTGACCATGCGGACACGCTTGGAAAATGCAGTGTTGATACTGCAAAGGAACTCTTTGGTGAGCTTTCCCAGCTTGAGAAGATGACGCCAGATATTGCCGCAAGGCTTGTAAATATCATGCCTGCATCCCGTGACGAAATCCGCGCCATTTACGCAAAAGAACGGTTTAATATGCTTCCCGAAGACATCGATGCAATTCTCGACGTCCTCAAGAAATATGCCTGAGTAAGCTATGCCCCCGAAAACAGAACGAAACGATAAGAAGGAAGTTGATGCTGTCGTTTTAGACTATCTCCAGTGGGGATATGCGGATGATAAACGGCCGCTGAATCAGCGTGAGCCGATTATTCTCGCTGTAGGCTGCGACCAGTTTAAACTGCTCGAACTGATTGCCAAAAAGGACCGGCCGATTAATCTGCATGATATCGTTTACATCGGAGATGGTGAACGCAAAGATGTTGAGCGTGTCAAGCGCAGAATTTCATACGAAGAGCTGACCCCGACGGCGAAAGGAGAGCTCGAAAGCTCTGTGGAAGAGATAATTGCAGCAAACGAGGCCAGATATATCGAGTTTTACAACACATCGGTTCCGATGAGCCTTAAGATGCACATGTTAAATCTCCTCCCCGGATTCGGAAAAAAGACGCTTGCAGATACACTTGCAGAGCGTCAGAAAAAGCCGTTCGAGAGCTTTGCCGACATTAAGGCCCGGGTAAAAACCCTGCAGAAACCGGAACGCTTCATTCGCGAACGTGTACTTCTCGAGCTGGAAAATCCGGATGAGAAATACCACGTCTTCACTTCCAAATAATCTTTTTTTATGGGTGCATTTCGGGACCAGCATTTTTTAACGGATACGAATGCAGTAAACCGTATCGCAGATGCAGTTCCTGTTGCAGGGCGGACCGTTCTTGAAATAGGCCCGGGAGGAGGAATTCTTACAGATGCTCTCCTGCGCCGCGGGGCCATTGTCCATGCGGTGGAACTGGACAGTTCCCTTCTTCCCAATCTGAACCGGCGTTTTTCAAAAGAGCTTGAAGAGGGAAAGCTCACCATCACATTAGGAGATGCCTCCAAGGTCCCTCTCCCGCCGTTTGAGCTTGTGGCTGCAAACCTCCCCTACTCTATCTCATCCAAAATCACCTTCCGCCTTTTATCTGTCGGATTCGAACAGGCGGTTCTCATGTATCAGCTTGAGTTTGCAAAGCGAATGGAAGCATCGCCCGGCACGAGCGACTACGGAAGGCTTTCTGTTACGGTGCAGGCCCTGGCAGACGTGCAGATGATTTTAAAACTCCCGCCTCACGCCTTCTCTCCGGCACCTGATGTGTGGTCTGCGGTTGTGATTATAACACCGAAAACACCGGAGATTCCAATCAGGGACAGAGTGGTCTTTGAAAATCTCGTCCGCGAACTGTTCTCACAGCGGAGAAAAACCATCTCAAACGGAATCAAAGGGCTTATCCCAATCTACGGAAAAGAGGCAGTCTCCGCATTCGTATCTGCTCTCGATGCTGATCTGCTCAAAAAACGTCCGGAGACCATCCCTGTGGCCGGGTTTATCGAACTCTCCAACATACTCTGCAGCTATGTCGGAAATATCTGAGCCGTATGATACGGAGCAGGTGTATCTCCCTGCAGAGGATACGTATCTCTTGCGCGATGCAGTCCTTTCCGCGGTGCGGTCAACGGATTATGTGTTAGAGGTCGGAACCGGGTCGGGAGAGATTGCAGCATATGCTGCAAAGGTTGCAGAACATACATTTGCCTGCGAAATAAATCCGCATGCTGCACGGTATGCAAAGGAGGTAAACGGGGTTGATGTGGTGCGCTGCGACCTCTTTTCTGCCATCTCAGGGTCCTTTGACCTCATCTGTTTTAATGCCCCCTATCTTCCGACAGCACCCGGGGAGCGGATGGATGACTGGCTTGAGGCAGCCCTTGACGGCGGTCCCTCGGGACGCGATACCGTATACCGGTTTCTGGAAGAGGCGCCGAATCACCTAAAAGACGGGGGACAAATCCTTCTTCTCATCTCTTCACTTACAGGAGTTGAAGAGGTAATATCCTTTGCAGAAAAACACGGATGCTCTGCTGAAATCTTCAGAACAGAAACGGAAGAGGACGGGGAAGAGCTGGTTGTGCTGAAAATCTGCAAAGTAAAATAGAATACTGATGCGAGGGATGGGATTCGAACCCATGAACTCCTTGAGACCGCACCCTAAATGCGGCGCCGTTGACCGGGCTTGGCAACCCTCGCCTGATGCAGATTCTATATAGGCGCTCTGCGGGTAAATATGCTTGTATCGGTAGATTCCGGCTCAGGATTCACGATACATGTTTGTTTTCTCTTATTCTCCTGTTACAATATCATAGACCGCATGCCATGAATCGGGAGAGTAGGATCTGATATACCGCTCGGTGACCGATGCGCCCGGGAATGCACGGGAAATATCATCCAGATGTTCTCCTTCCCGCTCAACAAGCGAATAAAGGTGAATGATGCAGTGCGGGGCTGCAAGTTTTGCCGCGGCCTCAAGAAACTCATACGCCGTGAAGGGGAGGTTCATAATTATGCGGTCAAATTTTAAATCGGAGAGCATATCCGGGAGATTTCTCGCATCCCCGCAGACCGGGACAACGTTTCTGATTTTATTTAATCTGAGGTTCTTTTGCATCAAATAAACTGCATTCGGATTTAAATCATTGGCTATCATCAGACTGCAGCGTCCGGAAAGACTCACGGCAAAGGGGCCGACACCTGCAAACATGTCAAGGACACGCTCTCCATCCCGCATCTGGGACAAAAGCTGCCGCCGCTCGTTAGAAAGACGCGCTGAAAAATACGCAAGCGAGAGGTCTATCACCATTTTCTTCCCGTATTCGGTGTAAACGGTCTCAGTCGTGTCACGCCCCGCAAGCACGGTAAAACTCCTGGTACGAAACTCTCCTTCAACCGGGGATGTGGCATAGAGCACTGTATGGACATTTGGTCTGTTTTTCAGAATCTTTTCCGATTCTTCCGTGTTGTTTTCCTGAAGAATGACAAGGCCTCCGACCTGCTCATGGCGTGCCAGGACCGCACGCTCCGGGTTTTTAACAAATTCCAGCAGTTCAGCCCCGCAGATCTCTTCCAAAACAGGGATATACAGAAATCCGTTCTCCGAACGCGGTCTGAATCTTCCGTCATAGAGACCATCCGAGATGAGCTTTCGCCGGACCGGTTCTGCACCGGAAAGAGGGACCTTTACCCCCCATTGTTTCCCGCGTTCCGCCTCGTTATGAGCGTTCATGGAGTGCCCCCCGGATGATTTCTGACAGCTCTTCTGCGGCTTTTTGTATGTCAGGAGCACTTACAACCGCGGAAATCACAGCAATAGAGTCAAGACCCGCAGAAACGGCTTCTTTTACGTTCCCGGCGTTCAGCCCGCCGATTCCAACAAGCGGTATATCAGGGAATGCGGCGCGGATTTCACGCACAAGGGATAATCCGTGCCCTTCCCCTGCATCTTTTTTGGAAAGCGTGGAATAAACCGGACTTACCGCCAGATAATCCGCACCGTCTGAGACTGCCTTTTCCGCCTCCGGAAGAGACCCTACAGAGACGCCGATGATAAATTCTTCCCCGAAGAGTTTTCGTGCGTCCGCTGCAGGAAGGTCATCCTGCCCCAGATGCACACCGTCCGCGCCTGCGGCGACTGCGATGTCTGTCCTGTCATTTACGATGAATAATGCCTTATTTTTGCAAATCCCCGCGATTTCTTTTGCATCCTGCAGGAATTTTGCAGATGATGCTGTTTTTTCACGCAGCTGAATAATCTCTGCCCCCCCTGCTATCGCCTCTTTTGCAATTTCCGCGTGGCTTTTTCCGTGAGAGAGTGTCTCATCGGTTACAACATACAGCCCGGATATCATACCTTAACCTCCAGGATTTTCGCATATCGTTCCAGATTGTCTGCTGTAAGGGAATATACCTCATCAAAGAGTGCCTGTTTAAACATTCCGGGTCCTTTGGCATAGATGGAAGCCTTTTCTCCGGCGATTCCCAGGGCACAGTGTGAAAAAACCGCGGCATCAAACGGGGGTGCGACGGCTGCGGCGCAGGCTGCGGCACTTCCTGCCATACACCCGATTCCGCAGATTTTTCCCATAAGGGGGGTGCCGTTTGCAATTTCCACCGCGGATTTCCCGTCAGTTACAAGGTCGACTGCTCCGCTTGCAGCAACTACAGCCCCGCTTTCCTGTGCCAGTGCAGCACAAAGTGACAGATCCGCCGCTTCGTCCGATTCGACCCCGCGGACACATGCGTCTTTCCCCGCAAGACTGTGAATCTCTCCTGCATTTCCCCGGATAACAGAGAGCGGGTAGTCATTCATAAATCTGTATGCAGTTTCTCTTCGGAATGCCGACGCCCCGGCACCTACCGGATCCAGGATGATAGGAATCCCCGAATCTTCGGCAGAATCAGCCGCAGAACGCATAATTTCGATTTGTTTTGCATTTGCAGTTCCGATATTGAGAAGGAGGGAATCAGCTTTACCTGCCAGTTCTGCAGCATCATCCGGGTCATCCGACATAATAGGAGACGCGCCGAAACAGATTGTTATATTTGCACAATCATTTACGGTAACCGCGTTCGTTATCTGGAGAACGAGCGGTTTATCCTTCCTGACTGCATCCAGGACCGGAGAATATCTGTTCATATTAATATGACTATATGTATGTTTCCGCATAACAAAAAGGTATTGAGGTGTCGGCGAGGTCCGGTATTTTCAGTGAATACCCCGGGGTATGATGTATGTATGGAGGATGCAGAACTGAAAAGCTATTAGTCCTTTCAATACAAATAGAATATAATCATGGATACCTCGATTGAACAGCTTCGCAAAGGAACCATAAAACTCCATTCCCTTGAATCGGAAATGGCTGCTTCTGATGCGGTACGTACACGGCGCCGTTTCATAGAGGAAGAAACAGGCGCTCCCCTTGAATATACCGGCCGCTACACCATCCCGGAAGAGTACACCGTAAAACACAACATCGAAAATATGATAGGCTGCATCCAGATACCGGTGGGTGTTGCAGGTCCGTTGGCTGTAAAAGGAGAATATGCCCGGGGTGCCTTCTACATTCCCCTTGCAACAACGGAAGGTGCTCTTGCAGCATCCGTAAACCGGGGATGCAGTGCGGTAAGTAAGGCAGGCGGGGCAGAAGCACGGGTGTTTTCAGACGGAATGAGCCGGGCGCCCGTCTTTGCAGCAGACAGTATCTCACACGCGGCTGATGCCGCATCCTGGATAGAAAATAATCTGCCTCTATTAAAAGAAGCGGCAGAAGCTACCACTTCCCACGGGAAACTCAAATCGGTTTCCGTCTATACCGCAGGCTGCAGCGTCTATGTGAGAATGGTTTTTGATACCGGACTTTCGATGGGGATGAACATGGCAACCATCGCCGCAGAGGCCGCGGCACATGTAATCTCGGAAAACACAGGGCTCCGGCTCGTTGCGGCCTCCGGAAATCTCTGCTGCGACAAAAAACCTGCCGCAGTCAACCTGATAGAGGGGCGGGGTAAAACCGTGTCTGCGGGTGTATTCCTCACGGATGAGATTCTGAAATCCGTCCTGAAAACAGATGCTGAATCTCTTTTTGAGGTGCATGTGCGAAAGAATCTGGAGGGCTCTGCACGTGCCGGGGCGTTTGGATTCAATGCCCATGCGGCAAACATCCTTGCCGCGGTGTTTATAGCAACCGGCCAGGACCCGGCACATGTGGTCGAAGGAAGCAGCTGCATGACAACCATGGAACGCCGGAACGGAGGACTGTATGCCGCAGTCACCCTCCCCTCGCTTCAGATTGGTGTTTTAGGCGGGGGAACTGCACTTCCCTGTCAGCGTGAATGTATTGCGCTCCTCGGCTGTGCGGACGGAAATGAGAACAATGCGAAGAAGTTTGCAGAGATTACTGCATCCGCAGTACTTGCAGGTGAAATCTCGCTTCTTGCAGCCCTCGCGGCAGGGAAACTCGGCTCTTCGCACAAAAAACTTGCGAGAGGATAAAACGGAGGGATGAAGATGCCTGATAACACAAACATCAGCCACTATCATGTCCTGGTCATCGGCTCCGGAGGGGCAGGAATCCGCGCTGCACTTGAAGCAGTGAAGTACGGCACGGTCTGTATCATATCAAAGACAATCACCGGAAAAGGAGGGTGTACGGTTATGGCTGAAGGCGGAATTAACGGCGCTGTAAACCCTGCCGACTCCTGCTGTTCGCACTTTGAGGATACAACAAAAGGCGGAGCCTACCTGAACGATGAAGAGCTTGTCCGGATTCTGACCGATGAAGCACCTGACCGCATACAGGAACTTGTACAGTGGGGAGCGTGCTTTGAGGTTACAAAAGACTGTACTCTGGCACAGCGGCCGTTCGGGGGGCAGAAGTTCCCGCGCACCTGCTATGCCGGAGACCACACCGGGCATGAGATTGTTATGACCCTTTTAGAGCAGCTTCGCGCATCTAATGCGGAAATCCGGGATGAAACATATGCTGTTGAGCTGATTAAGGCAGGGGATACGGTCTGCGGCGCGGTGCTCCTTGATGCTGCAGGAAATCTTTCCGCGGTCACTGCTGATGCGGTGGTTCTCGCCACAGGCGGTGCAGGTCAGCTCTATCCGGTTACAACCAACTCCACCGCGGGAACAGGCGACGGGTACGCTCTGGCATACCGTGCAGGTGCAGAACTCATCGACATGGAAGAGGTGCAGTTCCACCCGACGGGGGCTGTAAAACCGGCTGACTCACGCGGGAGGCTTATTACCGAAGCTGTCCGCGGCGAGGGCGGGGTGCTTAAAAATACCGCAGGCGAGCGGTTTATGAAAACCTATGATGCGGCACGGATGGAGTTATCCACCCGTGACGTTGTAGCCCGGGCAATTGCAACCGAGGTTGCATCAGGAAGGGGGACTAAAGACGGGGGCGTGTACCTCGATGTGTCGCACCTCCCTGCAGAAACCATCGAATCCCGTCTTCCCCTGATGCTTTCCCAGTTCCTGAAATCAGGTATCGACATCCGGCACGAAGCAATGGAGGTAGCCCCTACCGCGCACCACTTTATGGGCGGAGTCAGGATAACACCAGACGCTGAAAGCTCTCTCCCCGGGCTTTTTGCTGCGGGAGAAACCGCAGGAGGGGTGCACGGCGGAAACCGGCTCGGAGGAAATGCACTTGCAGAAACCCAGGTGTTTGGAAAACGTGCAGGGGCAGCTGCCGGAAAGATGCCTGCAAACAACACGGCGGAGGTAAAAACCGCTGCAGAGTCAGCACTGAAAAAGGCAGCCGGACGTATCTCTGCGTTTTTTTCGGGAACCGCACGTCCTGCTGCCGTAAAAGCCGAACTGCAGCAGATTATGTGGAACAATGCCGGCATCTACCGTAACGAGCTGGACCTCCGGAGAGCCGAACGCGAAATAAAGCGCCTTTCAGGGCTCAGACTGCATGCATCATCCAAAGAGGAAATTCCTGTTGCAGTAACGGTTGAAAATATGCTGCTGACTGCATCCCTCGTTGTATCAGGCGCTCTGCTTCGCCGCGAGTCGCGCGGGTCGCATACCAGAACCGATATACAGGTCCCGTGGACAAATGAAACATCACCCTTCGGACACACATGGTTCGCCCGGGAAAAAGCAGGCATCGAAATCAGAGAGGATCGGTTTCAATGAGCATCATCACCGTTTCGGTATCCCGGTTCAGTCCGGAAACAGATAATGCTCCGCACCCCGAATCATATACCATACAGGTCCCCGCGGGATGTACAGTACTCACCGTTCTTGAAACCATCCGCGACACCATTGACCCGTCCTTGTCCTTCAGACACTGCTGCAGAAGCGCCCAATGCGGGTCGTGTGCGGTACGGGTAAACGGAGACCCCGCCCTCGCATGCGAGAAGCAGGCAGCAGACGGGGATGTAATCGAGCCGCTGAATCTTCCGGTCATCCGGGATTTAGTCTGTGATGTATCTCCCGTCATTAAGCGCTTCGGAAGCCTCACACCCGATGCGTGCGGCTGCCGCAGCATAACGGATGCAGAGCTTGATAAAATAAAACCGCTTCGGGAGTGTATCGAGTGCCTTTCATGCGTCTCCGCGTGCCCTGCGGTCGGCGGTTACGCAGGTCCTGCGATATTTGCAAAGGAAGCGCGTATCTCCTTTGATCCGAGAAACACAGAAGACAGAATTCCGATTGCCGTAGAAAAAGGACTCTTCTCCTGTACCACCTGCAGAAAGTGCGTTGAGGTCTGCCCGAAGCACATCAACATCCCGGGAAAAGCAATCGAAAAACTGAGAGAAAAAGCGGTTGCGGCAGGTTTTGGTCTTCCCGCACATGCCACGCTTGCAGATTTAATCGAAAAGACCGGCCACTCCGTATCAGGGAAGGACACCTTCCTTGAAACGGCTGAAGAGGTCTATGAGCCGGCAGAAGGCACACCCTTCAAAGGGACGGTCGGATTTTTTGTCGGGTGCATGTTTAATGCCCGCGTACAGCAGCCCGCGTCTGATACGGTCTTTGTTCTGACAAGAAACGGCTATCGTGTGATTATTCCCAAAACCCAGGTCTGCTGCGGATCACCCCTTATCAGAACCGGTTTTACAAAAATTATCCCGGAACTGCAGAAGAAAAATATCGCGGCATTTGCAGGAATAGATACAGTAATTACCGTCTGTGCAGGCTGCGGCTCAACACTGAAAAACGATTATACGACACCTTTTACCGTCTACGATATAACCGAGTTCCTGATAAAAGAGGGGTTCGAGATTCCGGGGACCGCCTCCGGGACGTACACCTATCATGACCCCTGCCACCTTCTGCGGGGACAGGGGATTGGAAATGAGCCGCGGGAGATTCTCACCTCCTTTACCGGGTCGTTTATTGACCTGAAAGCACAGTGCTGCGGGGCCGGAGGAGGTGTGCGGTCCGGAAAGCCCGGTGAGGCGGAAGAAATCGGGAAACGCCGTGCGGAGATGATTAAAAACACAGGTGCTGATACGGTAGTTACTGTGTGCCCCTTCTGTGAATATCATATTCATCAGACAACAGGACTTCCGGTCGTAAACATTGTGTCCCTGATGGCAGACGGGTACCGGAGAAAAGACAAATTGAAAAAAAGAGGGTAAAACCCCTCCTGTTTTATTTTAGTTACTCTTCCTTCTTTAAGTGCAGTTTTTCTGCTGCGGCTTTTTTGACCTTCTCGGATGCTGCATCTGCGGCCTTCTTTGCCTTTCCGGAGACGAATCCGATCCAGACTGTGAAGAATACAGCAAGGATTGTCACAAAGACAGCATATCCGAGCATTGCGGGAATTGTGCTCTGCTCCCCGAAGAGTGTCGTGAAAATCTCCTGAATAGCAGTGTTCCATGCCAGAGCGGCAATTAAACCAAAAGCGGCCGTAATTAATGCGGCAAGCTTGTCGATAACGTCAACTGATAATGACATAAATTATATTTGACGGGGTAAGTATTAGGATTTGACGATACAAACTCCGTCTTCCTCGGAGATAATGCCGAGTCTGATGCCCATATTAACCGCTTTTTCCGCACGCTCGCGGGCGACAGCGGTTGCCTTAAACCCGAGGGAGGTCGCTGTCTGCTTTGCAAGCTCCGCCGCAGGTGTTGCATACTGCCGCATCAGAATAATCTGTGCCGCAAGCAAAAGCTCTGAGAGTGATACATCTGTGATGACCCACCCCGCTCCGCGGACCCTTGGAATCAGCTTCCCGTCCGGAATCGAGATAAAACCCTCATCGTCACGTTCAAGCTGTCCGTCAGCTGTTACCTCACGCACCTGTCTTGAGATGGTATCCTTAATTGCCGGCGTGAGACGCGGGACGCGCCCTAACTCTTTAATTCTGGTGTAGAGGGTGTTTTCCGAAATCGGCCCTTCCACAGCCGTGATTTCTACAATCGCGGTTCCTATTACATAATCCTGAACTGAGGCGAACTGGTTGTACTTCTGGAGGATACACTGTTTCGCAGCGACATACTTCGGGAAATCCATCTCTGCAGGAACCCGTCTCCACTCGCGGGAGGTCTCTGTATCTTTCAGAGCCTCTGCCGCCGCCCCGGGGGGGACATGATACAAAGCAGGGACTGCAGCACTCCCTGCTGCAGGGGCGGCAGGCTGCACAGGTTTTCTGACACGCTTCGGCGCAGGTTTCTGCACCGGTTCGAAAAGCTCCTCCTGATTTTCCTGTTTCTCCGCTTCTTTCGGCACTTCGGCGGGGACTTCCGTCTTTTTCCGCACCGTCCGCTTTGCAGCAGGCTTTTCCCGGATTCCCTCCTGTCCGGTTTTCGCGGTTTTTTCCTGCGGGAGGGGCTCTTCCTCCCGTGCCGGTGCTTTTGCCGCAGGGTTCTTCACGGATCCGGCACTTCCTTTCTTCTTTGCCGCACCGGATTCTGTTTTCCCGCTTTTTGCCTCCTCAAGGGCCTGCAGCAGTTTCTGCTCACACTCCTTCGGGGCGCAGAACCACTCAGGCGCCCAGACACGGATGATGTTCCATCCAAGTCCTTCCAGAATCTGGAGCCGCAGACGGTCACGGTCGCGGGCATCCGCTGCCGACCAGTAGTTTCTCCCGTCAGATAAAATTCCTGCCATGAACACGCCGGAATCTGTCGGATGGGCGACTGCAATATCAATTCTGAATCCCGCACACCCCACATTCCGGGTTACTGTGTAGCCGCGGCTTTCAAGCATCTCTGCAATCGTATCCGAGAACCTGTCTGATGCCGGTTCCGCAGACCAGGCGGCTTCCAGTGAGTCACTGTTTCTGCTCCCCGCATAGATGAGGAAGGATGCAAGTGCACAGACTCCGCGGGGCGTTTCCCCGTCTATCGGAAGCTCATATCCGCGGAAGTTGGAAAACACAACGCAGCGCTCACGGGCACGGGTGATTAAAACATTCAGACGCCGCTCTCCCCCTGCCTGGTTTAAGGGGCCGAAGTTGCGTGAAAGCCGGTGCTCCCCGTCAAATCCGTAACCGATGCTGATGAGAATCGTATCACGCTCATCTCCCTGCACGGTCTCCAGATTCTTGACAAAGAACTCCTCGCCTTTTACGGACTGCATCAGAGCCTCAACATCGGGGCTTTCACGCAGGAGAATGTCCACCTCGCGGCGGATTGCCTCCTGCTGCTTTGAGGAGAATGTGGCAACACCGAGTGTCTTATCCGGGAATCTGCGGTAATACCCGATTACTGCCTTTGCCACTTCTTTTGCCTCTCCGCGGTTTACCCCGGTCTTTCCCCGGTCATAGACCGACCCCTCCACATGGACAAAGGAGAGCCCCAGGTCATCTGTGTCATGTTTCGGCGACGGGAAGACAAAGAGGGAGCCGTCATAGAACTCCGCGTTCGAGACAGCTATGAGGGATTCGTGGCGCGAGCGGTAATGCCAGGTAAGACGCCGCACGGGGTAGACCTGTTTGCAGGCGTGAAGCAGACTTTCCATATCGGTAATCTCTGCCGTACCGTCTCCAAAGTCGTTTTCCTCGTCGAAGAGACCGCCCGTCGAGTCAAAGAATGATGTCGGGGGAAGCTGCCGTGAATCACCCATTACCACGAGCTGCCTTCCGCGCATGAGTGCCCCCAGGGCGTCTTCGGGTTTGACCTGACTTGCCTCATCGAAGATAATAATGTCAAAAGTAACCGACCTCGGGTCCAGATACTGGGCAACAGACAAGGGGCTCATCATAAAGCAGGGCTTTATCTTCTGAATCAGTCCGCCGCACTTTGTCATCAGGGAGCGGATGGACATGTGGCCGCGTTTGCGGTTAAATTCACCTGCAAGAATTCCCATCTCGGATTCGCGGGATGCTCCTGCGAAAAGTTCTGGCATCTGTTTTGAAAGCCTGCGCGACAGCTGCTTTGCATTCTCGCTGATTATCCGGCGGTCAAGGGCTTTGAAGGCCTCAATCTTTTGCTCGTGCGGCATCTGTGCAAACTGTGCAAGCCGCGGACGCTCCTCATACGCCGCTTTTAAGAGGTCGTCGATGTATCCTGTAACAAATGCGGGGATGATACCCTCCGCATCCAGTTTTCCAGCCCGGACCAACTCTGCGGTATGACAGGCTGCAGTGTTTTTCGCAGCGTCAGTGTACGAGAGGAATCGTCCCCAGGCTTCGATGCGCTCGATACTGTCGGCCCATTTCCCGGCGGCTGCAAGGAGCTCCTCAAACTCAGGCTCCTTTTCTTCAGTTATGTGCAGACGTACCATGAGGTCTGAACGTGCCGTCATTGCGGTTTCGTATTTTTCCTTCAGTTCAGCTGCGGCAGATGCGCACCCTTCCGTTTTTCCGGCAATCAGCCGGTCAACAGTAGCGGACGTGATACGCCCTTCCTGCAGCCAGGAACGCAGGATGTAAATCCATCTCATGTAGTCCTGCAGGAGACCCGGGTCCGTGTCATCCCCGTTCCAGATCGGGGAAAAGAGTTCCTCACAGGCTTTCTTATCCGCATCCCATCCTTCGCGTCCGGAGAAGTAAATCTTTGCCTGCTGCAGTCCGTTTCTTATCTCCGCGTCAGGTAAATCCGGATTTCTGAGGCATGACATGACCTCGGCTCTTACATCCTTGTACTTTGAGGAGAAGATGCGGGACAGTGCTCCTTTTCCGCTGACTTTCAGGTACTCCTGATAAAGAGCTGAAACATCCTTTGCCGCAATATCAGGGGTGAACAGTTCATCCACTGTCCTCTTCATCAAAAGATTCTTTGCGGTGCGGGAGACCAGCTGTTCTGCGGCCGCTTTGTTCTGCCATGCGGGATTTTCCAGAACCCCGCGTGTAATGGGGTATGCTTTCCCTATCTCGCGGCAGGTGTCCGTGAATATGACAAGACCTGTCTCATTTTTGGGAACGAACGGAAGTTCTGCAGAGGCCGCTGTGTTCTGAATGAGAGCGTTTACATCCTGCATGTTGTTTCTGAACGTGACGGCAAGAGCCCGCAGTTCCTCGCGTTCTGCAGGCTGGAGGCGTCCCGGGGAGGAGCCTGCCCAGGGGTGGGTGAAGATTGTCTCTCCTTCGTGGAGGAGCGTCGGGAGATACGAGACGATATCGGTGAGTGCCGCAACCGCCGCACGGTATCCGTCTGCTGTCAGATGAACGGCATCCTCTACAGGAGCGTAAGGAAGAGCGGTGCGGCGTTTTTCCTCGAACTCGTAACGGTACTGTTCACGGATTCCAAAGAGGTCATACGGAGTAAATCCGCAGGCGCCGACAGGGGTTTTGAGTTCCTCACAGTAGCCGGAGAGGTCTGAACTCAGGGTTTCGATTTTTGCCCTTGTGTCTGCATCAGGGGATGCCTCTCCGGTCTCATACGGTATCATCAGACAGGATTCGAGTTCATGCAGGAAGTCGGTCTTTTTTGCGTTCTGGCTGTGGAGTTCCAAAAGGAACCGGGAAAGTCCTGCGGCGTCAAGTCTTCGCTTTACAACCTGCAGGGCTGCCATCTTTTCGCTGACGAAAAGAACACTTTTGCCGGATGCGAGCATCTCTGCAATCATGTTTGCAATCGTCTGGCTCTTTCCGGTACCGGGGGGCCCTTCAACCACGAGGTTTGTTCCGGTCTTTGCCTCGGCGATTACTGCAAGCTGCGAGGAGTCCGCATCCATGATGTTTGAAAAGTCAAGACTTTTTACCGGCTCCCCGTCACCTGAAGGCGCCGTGTGTTCGTCGGCGGAGAAAATGCTTTTGATGAGGGGACTTCCTTCGATGGAGAATCCTTCACCCCAGCTTTCCGGGTCGAGGTCTTTGTACATGACGTATTTTTTGAAGCTGAAAAGGTCAAGAATTATTCCGGGGAGGAGTTTCCATCCCCTCTGCTCAACGAGGGTCTGTACTGTTTCAAAGAAGGAAGCAGCCTCTTCGCGGCTTTCCGGGTGTCCGAACTCAGGAAGGGAGATTCCTTCCTCGGCTAACTTTGCGGCAAGCGACGGAGATACCACGGGGTCTTCACCGGACCAGGAGAGCGTATAGTTTTCCCGGATGTTTTTGCGGTTTAAGTCTACAGGTATGAGGAGGAGCGGGGCTTTTAGTCCTTTGTTTGCGGGGTCATCCCATTCGACGAATCCGAGGGCGAGGTAGAGTATCGGGTATCCCTGTTCTTCGAAGACGGTGCGGCTTTTTGTCTGCAGGGAGTAGAGTCTTTTTCTGAGTTCTATGTCACTGTACAGGGTATTGAGTATCTGTTCGGTGTTTTTTGTGCCGCGGGAGAAGATCGGGTATTTCCAGATATTTTTTTCTTCCGGGGATGCAGTATCTTTGCTGTTTTCCCCGGGCTGAAACTTCATTGTCTTTTCTTTCTGGACTAAGGTGCTGTACACTTCACTTACATGCGAGCCGGTGATTTCGATTGACCGCGCAGCCTGTACATGATAGTTTAACAGATTGTTTCTTAATGAGAGGTCAAGAAGCCTTCCGCGAAGTTCCTCAAGTACTGTTGTTTTGTTCGCCATGTCTCCTCGGTATTCAGATGTGATATTATATATGTTGGATAACAATAAGTGTTTTTTCTTCAGCAGGAGGTTTTCTGTCGGAGAGC
>JAUNXT010000035.1 GCA_030539655.1 Methanocorpusculum sp. | reverse complement strand
AAAAAGAGATGACAGGGGATTTCCCCGTCGTCCTTTTTTGTTCAGTGGGGAAAGGTTTATCTCGTTGCACGTTCTATTATGTTATGTAACTATGTTACAAAATTCATTCTTTGAATGAATTTGCTGTATCTGTTATATAGGAGAAACGTGCATGCTGTTCCGGAAGTTGTGACCCGGGGCATTCAGGCATCACGTTTTCGGAAAAAATGGCTATTTTGCAAGTGTTTATATGAGTCAGCTGCAGTGCTCTTCTCTGCATCAGCCGCGAAAAACCCCGGGCGGCAGCCCTCTTCAAAAAACCAAAAAAAATTACGCGCCTGCCTCCTTCCCGAGTGCAAACGCCTTCACATTAATATCCACTGTCTTTGGCGGAACATTGCGTCTTACCGACTCCTCAAGCGACTTTGCGGCGATAGGAAGCACATGTGATGCGGCGCCTAAAAGAACTATGTTCGCCGCAAGCGGACTTCCCGCCTCTGCTGCAGTCTTTGCCGCATCAAATATAATCACCTTCCGGCCTCCTGCCTTCAGCTCCTCCTCCGCATCCTCAATTCCCGGGACCGGAAGACCCGCGGAAAAGACCGATGTCGGAACAACCATCTCGCGGTTAACTACAATTGTGCCTGCAGGCTTTACAAAATGCTTATACCGCAGGGCCTCCAGAACATCAAACGCGATTAAAAGATCCGCAGCTCCTGTCGGAATAAGTGAACCGAACTTCCCGTCAATTCTGATATGCGTCTCAACAGAACCCCCTCTCTGCGACATCCCGTGCGTTTCAGCACCCCGGACGTGACGCCCTTCAATCACACAGGCATCCCCTAACACGTTTGATGCAAGAATCGTACCCTGCCCGCCGATTCCGACAATTAAACAGTCAAAACTCTTCTTCATTCCTTCACCCCCGCTTTACGGATTGCACCCGCAGGACAGATATCCGCACAGACACCGCATCCCGTGCAAGCCGCGGTAATCTTTGCAAATCCGTCCGCATCGGACTCAATAGCAGGGCATCCGTACCTGATGCATGCCCCGCACTTCGTACAGCGGGAGGCATCTGCAAGATACCTGCTGCGTTTGATTCCGAGGCGCTTATTCATAATAACGCACGGCTGCTTTGCGATAATAACCTTAACCCCTTTCTTCTCCTTTGCATCCTTTAAGACCGAAAGGAGATGTGTTAAATCATAGGGGTCAACCGTCTCCACAAAGGAAACACCGCAGGCCTTTACCAGTTCTTCGAGGGAAATCTTCGGAGAAGGCACGCCGGTTGCGGTAAGTCCCGTGTTCGGGTTCGGCTGATGACCGGTCATTGCGGTGATTCTGTTGTCGAGGATAATAAGCGTCTGGTTTGCGCCGTTGTAGACCGCATTGATAAGCCCGTTGATTCCCGTGTGCAGGAACGTCGAGTCGCCGATTGTGGATACAACCTCAGCCCCGTCAACAGCGTGTGCGATACCAGAACCCACCGTCACCGAGGCACCCATACAGATTGTGGTATCGACCGCACCAAGCTGCAGACCTAACGTGTAGCAGCCGATATCCGAAGGGAAGATACCGTCTCTGAACACCTTGCGCATCGCATAGAAAACCGAACGGTGCAGACATCCCGGGCATAAAATAGGGGGACGGACCGGAACCTCTGCGGGAACTCCTGCTTCAGGGAACGGGTTTTTCATAAAGCCCGCCTTTTCCATAAATGATGCCGCGGAAGCGGTTGAAAACTCTCCCTCATGCGGGACAGTACCGTCGAGCTTTCCGTGAACTGCGGTCTTTTTCTCCGCAACTGAAAGCACCATCTCCTCGATAACAGGCATCAGCTCCTCGATTACGAGAATCTCCGTATGCTTTGACACAACGTCTGAAAGCCACCCGCGGTCAATCGGGTATGCGCCGATTTTGATAAAGGAGATGTCCCCGGGAAGAATCTCTGCAGCATATGATGCGGAGATGCCTCCTGCAATCACCGCTTTTTTCCCGCGAATCTCTGCAGTATTGTATCCGGCAGATACCAGATACTTTGCGACCTCATTCTGCTTTTTCGTAAGTTCGGCATGAAGGGGCCGCGTGTGTGCGGGGACAACCACATACTGCTTCGGATTTTTCTCGAAGATGCCCTTCCTTCCGGATGCTGCAGCATCCCCGAGCTCCACATCGCCTTTTGAGTGGCAGATACGGGTTGTTGGTCTGAAGAGTACCGGAAGCCGGAACTTTTCCGAAATCTCCCATGCCGCTTTGACAAAGTCATGCGCTTCCTGCACCGAGGACGGGTCAAGGCAGGGAATCTGCGCGAACTTTGCATACATGCGCGAGTCCTGTTCGTTCTGCGAGCTGTGCGCGAACGGGTCGTCCGCGGACAATATGACAAATCCGCCTTTTGTTCCGGTGTATGAAGAGGTCATTAAGGGGTCTGCTGCCACATTGAGTCCCACATGCTTCATGGTAACAAGCGAACGAAGCCCGCACCAGCTTGCAGCAAGCGCCTGTTCGAATGCGACTTTTTCATTTACCGACCATTCCACATAGTACGGCCGCTCCGGCACGGCGCGCAGGGTATCGATTACCTCTGATGAAGGAGTTCCCGGGTACCCTGCGGCGAAATCGATGCCTGCCTCGCGGCATGCGTGCGCCACGGCATCGTTTCCGAGAAGATATTTTTTCACGGGGTTGTTTTCCATAATTTCATATATATTGGTTATCTCAGGGGATTAACTCTGCGGCTCTGTCGCCGGGGTATCGTGCCGAAGGATATTTATACTGACAGTGCCTATCTAATAAGGTAATTGGGCGCGTAGCATAGCTAGGTGGTGCGCCCGGCTGATAACCGGGAGGTCATGAGTTCGAATCTCATCGTGCCCACTGTTTTTTGTTTTTCTTTGTTTTCTTTCTCCGTTTCTTTGTTTTCCGTTTCCGCTGCTTTGGTTTTTTCCGGCTGTGTTTCGTATTCCGGCCGCTGACAGGGGCTCTTCCCGGTGACAATCAGTAACCGGAAAGGTCCGGCACCTCCGGTGCAGCGAACCCGGACGTCCGGCGCGCACAACTCCTGCGGACGTTTTGAAAGCCCCTTTTACGGATTTTAGTCGAAGAACACCCCTGCGGCACATCTTTCCGGTCCGTGAAACAGCCAGAGAAATGAGAGGTTTCTGCCTCCCCTCAATCCATCTCCATAATATATTGTTACAATATTATGCATATCTTTATATTCGATTAGGAGAAACTATTTATTGTATGGCTTTCTACGATGGAATAAGCAGCGTTGTTGATTTCGCTGATACCTGGGTGTGGTATGCAGCCTTCGTGTTCCTGGTAGGATTCGGCATTTTTGCCACTATCAAGGCCAAAGGAATTCAGCTCACCCGGTTAGCCGATGCATGTAAAGTTGCTTTCACGGGAATCAGAGAAAAGAAAGGGAAGCATGTTATCTCCTCTTTCCAGGCATTCTGCGTCAGCATGGGTGCCAGAATCGGTGTTGGAAATATCGCCGGTGTCGCAACCGCAATTGTAATGGGAGGTCCCGGTGCAGTATTCTGGATGTGGATCTTCGCAGTCATTGGTGCGGCAACCAGTTTCGTTGAAAACACCATTGCACAGATTTACAAAGAAAAGAAAGGAGACGGCTACTTCCACGGCGGTCCTGCCTACTATGTGAAAAACGGTCTTGGAAAACCGAAGTTTGCTATTTTCATGGCGATTCTGATCATTGTAACCTATGGTCTCTGTTTCGTCGGTGTTCAGGCAAACCAGGCAAGTGCCTCCATTCAGACCGCTGTAGCAGGACTGATCAACGAAACGACCGTCAGCATCGCAGGTGCGGAAGTTGGAAACACAACCTTAATCATCGCCGGCATTCTTGCACTGCTTGCAGGAATTATTGTCTTTGGCGGTATCAGAAGAGTAGCCCGTGTTTCCACATGGCTTGTTCCGGCAATGGCAATCCTCTGGATGGTTCTTGGAATCATTCTGATTCTTGTCAACTTCACACAGGTCTCCGCAGTCATCGAGACAATCTTCTCCTATGCATTCGGTGCACAGGCATTTGTCGGCGGTGGTCTTGGAGCAATGATTATGTGGGGTCTGAAACGTGGTGTGTTCTCCAACGAGGCAGGTATCGGTTCTATCCCGAACGTCTCCGCGTCAGCACACGTAAAGCACCCGGTAAAGCAGGGATTAATCCAGATGATCGGTGTTTTAATTGATACCGTGGTTGTCTGTACCGTAACAGCAATCGTTGTCATTATGTACACGAATATTGCATACCCTGCATACGACTTTGCAGCACAGGGACTCGCAGACAGTCTTGCAGGTTCCCCGCTCGTATCAGAAGCACTCTCCGCAACCTTCCTCGGTGCGGCAGCTCCGTACATCCTGGCATTCTTCCTGCTTGTCTTTGCGTTCAGCAGTTTAATCAGCTACTACTCCATGAGTGAAAGCAACGTCAAATTCATCACCCAGAAGAAATGGCCGCTTACTTTGCTTCGTATTGTAATCATAGCAATGGTCTTCTTCTCGTCCATCTGGTCCATGACACTTGCATGGAACCTCGCAGACCTGTTCCAGGCACTGATGGGTATCTTCAACATCGGTATCATTGTCTTCCTTGCAAAACATGCATGGACTGCGCTTACCGATTACTTCAACCAGAAGGCAGACGGTGTTGAAGAACCGGTCTTTGATCCGAAGGTTCTCTCCAGTCAGAAGGGAGTTACCTGCTGGCCTCCGAAAGAAGAGGATGTCAGCGGAAGCAACGAAGGTATGAAATAAACCGGATATCCGGTTTTATTATTTTTTTTCTGTTTTTTCAGCCGATTCCGGCATTTCATAACGTCCTGGTCCGCCCATCGGATCACTGCGGAATCCGCATACACCTACCCTCAGGTATTATCTCTTAGAAAACCAAATAAATATACATTCATCCACAGGAGACAGAATATGGAAGAAAAAATACATGAAAAAATCCACTGGGCGGATGCGAAGGCGGCAAATGTCCCGACAGATGCCCCGCAGCTTGTTGCAACAGGTATTACCCCATCGGGTCCGATTCACCTCGGAAACATGCGCGAAGTAATGACAGGAGATATGATTTACAAGGCAATCTTATCCAACGGGGGAAAAGCAGAGCTGGTCTATATCGCTGACGACTTTGACCCGCTGCGTAAAGTTTACCCCTTCCTTCCCGCGGAGTACGAAAAATACATCGGATGGCCGGTATGCGACATACCCTGCCCCTGCGGAAAGCACAAAAGCTACGCAGAACACTTCCTTGAGCCGTTCTTATCCGCAATTGAAGAACTTGACATCCACCCGCGCGTCATACGGACAAGCGAGGCGTACCGCTCCGGAAAGTTCACAGAAGGTATCCGCCTTGCCCTGGAACACGCGGAAGAGATCAAAGAGATTTTAGAGCGTGTCTCCGGACGTGAGCTTGAAGAAGGCTGGACACCCTACTACCCGGTCTGTGAGAAATGTCACACCATCTCCCGTGCAAAGATTCTCGAGCATGACGCAGAGCACCACAAAGTGACCTATCAGTGTTCCTGCGGGCATGTGGGAGTCTCAGACTACTCCAAAGGCGAAGGAAAACTCGTTTGGCGTGTGGACTGGCCAATGAGATGGGCAGCCCACGGGGTAACCGTCGAGCCGTTTGGAAAAGACCATGCATCCCCCGGAGGGTCCTACGACACGGGAAAAATCATTACCCGTGAAATCTACGGCTGCAAAGAGCCGGTCCCTGTAACCTATGAATGGATCAGCCTGAAAGGAAAAGGCGAGATGCACTCCTCAAAGGGAGTGGTTTTAACCATCCGCGACATGCTTGATATTGTGCCTCCGGAAGTTCTCAGATATATGATTGCAAAGACGAAACCGGACAAGACCATCGCATTCGACCCGGGAATGGGGCTGTTAAAACTCATCGATGACTATGACCGTGCGGCAAAGACCGGCGGCTCCCGCGAACTGGAGCTTTCAAAGATTAACTCCCCTCAGACGATGATTCCATTCCGTCACATGGTAACCGTCGTTCAGATTGCAAGAGATGATGAAGGCCTCTTCTCCATTCTGAAACGCAGCGGCTATGAGATTGTGGATAAGGAATCCGTTCTGGACCAGGCAAACCGTGCACGGCTCTGGCTGGAACGCTATGCACCTGACGACGTAAAGTTCTCCATTGCAGAGACTCTTCCTGAGGCTGCCGCAAATGAACCTGCCAATGTCAGGGCAGCGATCGGAGCCTATGCAAAGGCAATCGCTGCAGGTGAATGGACCGCAGATGTGCTGCACAACGCAGTCTATGATGCCGCACAGTCTGCAGGAGTTACCGGAAAGGAAGTGTTTACCGCAGTGTACCGTGCATTCCTCGGAGCAGACAGAGGACCCCGCCTTGGCTGGTTCCTTGAGGCACTCGGACGCGAAGAAGTCTTAAAACGCCTCGCATTACTGGCTGACTGAATGGCAAAGGATAAGCTTCCCAGAAACCTCTCCGAGGGCTGCAGACTCTGCTATCAGGGAGCAAAGCTCGTGCTTTTCATAACCGGACGGTGCCCGCGTACCTGCTGGTACTGCCCCTTATCAGCCGAGCGGAAAGACCAGGATGTCATCTATGCAAATGACAGAAAGATAACATCCCCTGATGAGGCAATCGAAGAAGCAGAGATTATGGATGCCCTCGGGACCGGCGTCACCGGAGGCGAACCGCTCTTTGAAATAGAGCGTGTTGTGGAGTACTGCACGGCACTCAAAGACCATTTCGGAAAAGAACACCACATCCATCTCTACACCGGAAAAGCGCCGACAGAAGAGGAGCTCTCCCGTCTATCCCCGGTTGTTGATGAAATCCGCATGCATCCTCCGCATGAGTTGTGGCAGAACATCATGCAGTCCGCATATCCGAAATCCATAGCTGCCGCAAAAAAGATGGGCTTTGATGTGGGAATTGAGGTCCCGTCGCTTCAGGGTCTCCGTCACTTCTTCCCGCTCCTTGATTCGCTTGATTTCTTCAACATCAACCAGCTGGAGTGGGGGGATGCAAACGCGGATGCAATGCGCGAGAGAAAGTTAGAGCCGGTAAATCCGCTCTGTAACGCAATTTCCGGCTCAACAAAATGGGCAGGGGAGATAAACGGTCACCCGAAGGTTCACTACTGCACCTCGGTCTTTAAAGACTCCGTGCAGCTGCGCGAGCGGCTCAAACGCATCGCAAGAAACTCTGCCCGTCCCTTTGATATGATCACCGATGACGGGACAATTATGTACGGCGTAATGGACCCCGGAGATGACATGGAGATGATTTTATCCCTGATGCGCCCCGGAAGCACCTATGCGGAGATGGAAGACGGGACAATCGAACTTGACTGGCAGCAGATGAGAAAGATTCCGCGCAAGTTCGGAGGGGAGCGCAAAATCATCGAGCGGTACCCGAACGGAGGCATGATTGTCGAGGTTATACCCCAATGACGGGAAAACTCCGTTCCTTTTTTGAAAAAATATATGCTAACTGTCTGGTACGCAGGTTTTCACACATCCCGAATCACGTGGCGGTAATTCAGGACGGAAACCGCAGGTTTGCAAAAGAGCACGGAATGAGTGTGGAGTCCGGCCATCGTCTCGGTGCGGATACCACGCTTCAGGTAATGGAGTGGATGGAAAAACTCCATATCCGCTATATCACTTTTTATGCATTCTCCACGGAAAATTTCAAGCGGAACCGCAGAGAGGTGGAGGGTCTTCATGCACTGTTCATCGATAAATTCCATGAGATGCTTGAAGATGCAAGAGTTCATAACAATAAAATCAACATCCGGGTGGTAGGGGATCGTTCGCTCATCTCCCCTGACCTCCTCAGTATCATTGAACAGGTGGAGGAGGCGACGAAGAATTATGACCGGTATTTTGTCCACATCGCAATCGCTTACGGCGGAAGAAACGAGATTGTCGAGACTGCCCGCGATATTATCGAATCCTGCAGAAAAGGACTCTGCTCCCCGGATGACATTACGCCTGATATGATGACAAAAACAATGTATCCCTTAGATGACATGCCTCCTGTGGATTTGATTTTACGAACCGCAGGCGACTACAGGACCTCGAACTTTCTTCCCTGGCTTGCAAACGGCAGTGAGGCCGCGGTCTATTTCTGTGTTCCGACATGGCCTGAGTTCAGGTATGTTGATTTTGTCAGGGCGCTCCGGGTCTATGATGAGCGGATGAGTGCGTAACAGTTCAATCGTTAGCGCTTCATCATCTTCAGCGCTTCATCATCTTCATTCGCTTTTTGGCATCCGCATCAACACGGAATGACTCGCGTATCTTTTGCAGGGACCGGTTGAAGGTTTCCGTATCGAGTCTGCAGGTTGTAAGCCAGTTTTCCGTATACTCCGGATATTTTGCAAATGCGACAGAAACTGCCCATGCAGCAGCGGCCGATGCATAATAGCCCGGGAACGAACTCCGGTTTATGAGGGATAACACCTTTTTATAATACTCATCGGTTATGAAATGTGCTAAGAGAAGCACAACCCCGAACCGGATGGAAAACTCAGTGTTTTCCGCGATGCATTTCTCCGCATAGGAGAAAAAGACCTCCGGATGTTTTCCGGCGGTTTTGAGTGTCATCACCGTCGAGTCGCAGACCGACCAGTTGTCAACCTTCGGGACGAAGGAGTCAAGAGCTTTCCTAATCTCCTCAGCATCCGCTTTTGCATAACCGATGACAAGCCCCTGCAGCATAATCTCTTCAAATGACTCATCGGATGCATCCGCCAGATAGGTTTTCCAGCCGTTTTTTGCCTCACGCTGCGCAATCCGTCTCAGCTCCGGGATTCTGACGCCTATTATGTTTGAGGTTCCCGGAAGAAGCCCTGAGGAGAACCTGCGGTATTTTTCGTCTGCCAGTCCGAGGAGTTCCTCACGTATCCGGTTATGCTGTGCTGTCACGTGCATCTGCTATGCTTTTCCCGAGAGCATACCCTTTTTCATAGGCTGCTTTCAGGACATCCGGTTTGTTCTCTATTGATATAATCTCATCCATGTTGTTCTGCAGAAGTTCATCATGGTATCGGGCATCGATGATTTCTCCGAATGCCTTTGCGGTTAATCTCGGACCGGTGAATATGTCTTCGTTCTTCATCCCGCCGATGCAGATGAAAAGCATCTTCCTGATTTTTGCATGTTCCCGTGTTACAAGCGGCTGTTTTCTGTAGTACTTTGCCATGTAAAACGGCTGGCATCTGTCCATAAATGATTTTAAGGCCCCTGGTATCCCGTAGGTCATCACAGGGGTTGCTACAATTACCCCGTCGCATTTTTTCAGAATCTGGTAATATTTCTCCGCTTTGTCATCGACAAAACAGTGCGGTTCTGCCATGCAGCCGAATGTCTGCATGCAGGGGGCGACCCCGATATGTGCTGCATTAATCCGCTCAATGGTGCACCCGGCGTCTTCCGCCCCGCGGATGGCCTCCGTGAGCAGTTTATCTGTATTCCCCCCCAGAATGCTGCTTCCGAAGACAGCTGCTATCATTTTTGTCATACCGATTGTTTTTCGTTTCAAAGGGGATAAACTCTGCGGTTTGGGATGTCTGAAAACTGCCGCGAGACAGAACCTCTTATACTTTTGAGGTGTATCTGTTAGATGTGTATAACATGAACGAAGAAGACATATCAAAAAACCATGCAAAGCTTGAGAAAAACATAGGTCATGTCCCGAAAATCTTTAAAGAACTTGCAGCATCAAACCCTGAAATGCATGATGCGGTTCTCATAATGGATAATTTTGTCTGGGCTGACGGGGCATTGTCACGAAAGGAGAAGAAACTGATTGCAGTCTCAATTGCCGCAGCCCTCCGGGATACGCATGCTCTCCGCGCACAGCTTGCAGGAGCAAAAGCCCTTCAAATCACCCTTGACGAGGTTGATGAGGCGCTTCGTGTTGCATTTATGCTTTCAGGAATGCCCGCGTATGCACAGGGGCGGTCTGCCGCAGAGGATGTGTTTTTAAAATCCTGAAAAAAAAAGATTACCAGACGGTAATCCGGTATTCGGGTGAAAGATACATATTATCGGTTTCAGTCACGCCAAATGCATTCCGGAACTCATCGAACTGCTGAACGGTGACATTTACGCGGTACATTCCCGGCGGGTGTACATCTTTGAGGATAGTATTTCTGTAGAGGTCTGTCACATAGGGAGAGTAGAATATCTTTCCGTATTTGATAAAGAACTTCTGATAATCAAAGTCAGGAATATCTGATGCGATGTCGAGGATGACAGACATCCCCCCCATATCCGCAATTGCTTCTCCTGTGTACTGTTGTCCCGGAAGGTAAACACCCGGCATTGCCTCAAATCTGCTGAAGAATTGATCGACTTTGTCTACTTTTGCATCGAATGCGGTACGGTCGGCGTCCGTCCACCAGTTCCGGTAGGTGCCGTCCTTGTCGAATTTGCTTCCAAGCGGG
>JAUNXT010000066.1 GCA_030539655.1 Methanocorpusculum sp. | reverse complement strand
ATAAGCCCGTCTGCACGGAACTCGTCAATCTTCTGATTATCCGAGTACACGGTAAAGTGCAGCATCTTTGCAGGCCGCAGGGTTACAATGACCGCTTCGTTTAATGCGGCTCCTAAATCGCGCCCGTTGCACTCAACAGAGATTCTCATCCGCTGTTCCACTCTGAGCGGGAGCTTCAGCCCTGAGATACATGCGGTGAGCTGTTCCCGCTCGACATCGGTGAGGAATCCTACCTGTCCCTGATTGATGCCTAAGACCGGCACCTGCTTTTTCATAAGACGGACTGCACGAAGCACACTCCCGTCGCCGCCGATAACCAGAAGCATGTCAGCATCAAGGGATTCGAGGGAAACACCCTCGTATCCGAGTTCTGCTGCAGCCGACTCTTCATAAATGACCTCGTGCCCGAGATTGGAGAGCTCCCAGCCCACGGACTGTGCGAGTTCGAGCGGTTCTTTTGCATCTATTTTTGAAACGATACAGATTTTCATAGGGACCTCATAAGGGTTGAGAGTTTTTCATGAACCGGTTTGTTTGCGCCAAGAAGCTCGCGTCCGCACCGTACATCATCGGGGAAGACACAGGGGCTTCCGTCCGGAAGGGAAACGACTCCTCCTGCTTCTTCCAGGATGAGGATGGCTGCTGCTGCATCGGTGATGCGAAGCGTTCCGCGAAGGTCTAAGAATCCTTCGAGGCGCCCGCAGGCAACATAGCAGAGTTCAAGCGCCGAGGCACCAAAGAGTCTGCTTCTGCGCGAGGCATATCCTGCTTCGAGCAGGCGCTGCATCTCACGGGGCCGTGCATAGAGCGATACGGCGCTTACGGATAGCTCGGACTTGCACGAAGGGTGAATGGCACGCCCGTTCAGATATGCTCCGTGTCCTTTTTCTGCGGTGAACTCTTCGGGGACTGCGAGGTTTTTCACATAGCCTGCCATCATCTCATGCCCGTCGGAGAGTCCCACCGAGAGTGCATAATAGGGGATGCCTGCCCCTGCGTTGAATGATCCGTCAACCGGGTCGAGATATGCGATTCCTGCGTCTCCTCCGATTTCGACCATCCCTGCCTCCTCCGATAAGAGGTATCTGCAGACTTTTCTCTCACGGAAGAGGTCGAGGACGATGTCTTCTGCGACACGGTCGAGGCGTTCTGTCGGGGTGTTGTCAGCACCCATGCAGAGTTCCTCCGCTCCGTATTCTGTTCCAATCAAAGGAGATAGGGCTTCTTCGATACGTTTTGCGGTGGTCCTGCACACGTCGAAGAACTCCTGTGAAGATAACATATATACATATTGTACGGATTGGGGTTTATATTTTCTTACCATCGTCCCCGGGAATCACTCCGCAACGCTCTTAAATATATAATTCCAATAATATACTCAGATTTACAATGAAGGAACAAACCGAAGTTGGAAAATTAAAAGAAGGCCGTTACGTTGTTGTTGACGACGAGCCGTGCAAAATTATGAGCATCGCAATCTCCAAGCCGGGAAAACACGGTGCAGCAAAAGCAAGACTTGATGTTGTTGGTCTCTTTGACGGACAGAAGCGTTCTGTTGTATCCCCGACATCTGCTACCATCTACGCACCGATTGTCGAGAGAAAGACCGGTCAGATTTTAACCATCGCAGGAAATGTTGTTACATTCATGGACATGAAAGACTTCAACAACTTCGAACTTACTGTCCCTGACGACATTGTTGCAACCTTCCAGCCCGCTCAGGAAGTCCCGTATATCGAGTCCTTAGGCAAGCGTAAACTGGATCTCTGAATTAGTCTGCATAAAATATGCAGTCTTTTTCCTCAACTCTTTTTGCTGATGCTGATAGTGAATACACTACCGCACGGTATGTAATCTTCGGCGTTCCCTTTGACGGGACGACCTCGTTTAAGGCAGGGTGCAGAGACGGACCTTCTGCCATTCGTGCCGCGTCATACAATCTTGAGTCGTATCTTCCGCACTATGATATGGAGATGTATGAGGCGCCTGTTCATGATATGGGGGATATGTATACTGACTGTCTTCCGGATGCGATGGCAGAACAGGTCGAAGATACCGTCTCGCTTCTGAAGGAAGACGGAAAAATTCCGGTGATGCTCGGCGGAGAGCATTCGGTGACCATTGGCGCGGTGCGGGCACTGAAGCCTGCCTGGTATGTTGTCTGCGATGCGCATCTTGATTCGCAGGATGAATACCGCGGAAGCCGTTTTAACCACGACTGTGTAACTGCGCGGAATGCGGAGTGTGTGTCAAATATTATTTTAATCGGCGCACGAAGCGGTACGCGTGAGGAGTTTTCGTATGCACGCGGGCATCATCATCTCTATACCGCAGACGTTGTCCGCGAGCGCGGTATTTCCGCGGTCCTCGACGAGGTGCAGAAGCTCACCGGCGGAGCGCCTCTGTATCTTTCGATTGATGCGGATGCTATTGACTGCTGTTTAACACCGGGGCTTGGAACACCCGAGCCGTTCGGGCTGACACCTTCAGATATCCGCGATGTCGTACGAAGGCTTTCCCCGCAGGCGGTCGGATTCGATTATGTCGAGGTGCTTCCAAATGACCAGGGGCAGACCGCGATGGTCGCAGCGCATCTGGTCCGTGAGTTTATCGCAGGACA
>JAUNXT010000065.1 GCA_030539655.1 Methanocorpusculum sp. | reverse complement strand
CACCCCGGCGCATAAAATCCACGCTAACAAGCCGCGGAACAGCACAGAGCTGCAGTAAAAGAGACGACTGCAAAAATAATACAGCGGATTTTCAGGAAAAGCTCCGCAGGATTACGGCAGCTTCTTCCCTGTTACCCGGAGAAACTGCTCATACAGACCCGGAATATCCTCCCTGCAGGTCTGCCAGATAACATCAATATCAGCACGGAAATACTGATGGGCTAAAAAATTGCGCATCCCGCGAAGTATAAGAATAGGAATCTCCGGATGAGCTGCCGCAAACTCCTCTGAAAGATTCCCTGCCGCCTCACCAATGACCTCTATATTCCGGATAACCGCATCCTGGTTTGTAACATTCCCGCAGAATGCCTCGTATGTAGTATCTTTGGTAATATTGAGAATCCTGCGGCAGTGTTCAACGATATGGGCGGCTAACTGCTCGTCAGTGCAGCTCATGCCGCTTCTCCTGCCATAATCATGTCGCGGTGCACGTACTCTTCAATCAGCGGTGATATGAAGTTAAACGAGACGAGATCCACTTTTCGTCCGAAGAGCTCCTCTAAGTAATACATCAGCGGGACAGCGGTTCTCATACTCCCCTTGTTGCTTTTGAATTTGTACAGTACATCCACGTCAGACCAGGGTGTATCTTCCCCGCGTGCGACTGACCCGAAGATACCGATCTTTTCAATACCGAAGCGGTCCTGCAGCTCGGGAAGGTGTGCTTCGAGTCCGGATAAGACCTGCTCGCGGATGCTGACGTACGGGGTGTTCATTGCTTTTTTATTGGTCGTATGAGAATATGATGGTTTGCATTGGGGTTTTCGGGACGGGAGATGCCGTGACGCAGAGCATCCACGCTCATCTGGCGGCTTTACGGGGAATAAGAGACACGGTTAACTGGCGGCTTCCCCTAAAGCATCCACGCTCATCAGATACACTCCGACGCATAAAATCCGCACCGAAGCCGCCCCGCAACCAAAACTCCCCTGTCACGCAAACTTTATTGCCTATCTGCACCTACTACATAATACTAAAAGAGACAACCGGAAATAAAAACAAAAGAGACCTGCAGTCCGGTATTAATACAGAACGGAGAAAACCCATGACCAAAAATAGTCAATCAAATATATCTGGATTAAAAAATTGCGACATGTCGCAACTTTCTGATGAGCAGAATAAAAATGTATCAAAAACCGCAGGAATAAAAAATACGGATGATAAACCTGCCCCGCAAAATACCGCAGCTCCTGCTCTGACACCGCTCTACACCGAAATAGTACAACTCCTTGAAACCGCCCGTGCAAAAGTCCTGACAACCATCAACACCACAATGACGCAGACCTACTACCAGATAGGAAAACTCATCGTCGAAAACGAACAAAACGGGAAATCCCGCGCAGAATACGGCAAGGAAACCCTCAAAAACCTCTCAAAACAGCTCACCGAAAAATACGGAAAGGATTCTCAGAACGAAACCTTGAACGAATGAGATACTTCTATCTCACCTACTCACCATCAATTTCGCAGACACTGTCTGCGCAATTCACACAAGAGCAGAATATACAAGACCAGATTTCGACAACAGCGTCGTCGAAATCTGCTTCCGCAAAACATACCGTACAAATATCACCATCCCAAAAAGAAGACTTAAGCACCCGCTTCAGGCTCAGCTACTCACACTACCTCTTCCTCATGAGAATCGACAACCCCGATGAACGAACCTTCTACGAAAAAGAAGCCGTCGCCGAAAACTGGAGCTTACGCGAGCTCAGACGACAGTTTGACACAGCCCTCTTTGAACGTCTTCTCATCAATAAAAGCCCTGCAGAACGAAAAACCCTCATCAGACAGGGAAAGACCATCGAAAACCCGAAAGACATCGTCAAAGACCCCTACATCCTCGAATTCCTCGGACTTCCCGAACAGCCCGCCTACTCGGAAACAGAGCTGGAACAGCACATAATCAGCAAGCTCCAGACGTTCCTCCTGGAACTGGGAACCGGCTACACATTTGTCGCCCGGCAGATGCGGCTCACCCTCGACGAAAAACACTATTTTGTAGACCTTGTCTTCTACAACAGAATCCTCCGCTGCTTTGTTCTCATAGACCTCAAATTAGGCGAAATCACCCACCAGGACATAGGGCAGATGCAGATGTACACCCACTACTTCGACCGCTGCAAAAAGCTCGAAACCGAAAACAAAACCATCGGGATTATTCTCTGTAAGAAAAAGGACGATACTCTCGTGGAACTAACCCTTCCCGAAGATGAAAAACAGATATTTGCAAGCAAGTACCAGACTATCCTGCCCGATAAAAAACAACTCGCACGGCTCATAAAAGAAACAGAATAAGCCGGAAAGAAATGGGTGGTATCGACAGGGGCAAACAAGCCGCGGTCGCACGGAAAAACCGTGCTCCAGCTGCAACGCCGGAGGCGTGCAGCGCTGCGTGCGAAGCACAGCAGCTGTTTCGAGCCCAACGGCTCTCGCCCCCCGCCGGTCTCCCGGCTGTATGACAGAGAGTGCCTGCACCAAAATCTCCCGGACAGAATTGAAAGACAGGAAAATGAACAGTTACAATGAATAATAAAAACAACAATAAAAGGAGCGCTGAGGGTG
>JAUNXT010000006.1:35466-39166 GCA_030539655.1 Methanocorpusculum sp. | reverse complement strand
GTCGGGGAAGGGTATGTCAGTGATGAGGATTTGTTTGAATGATGAACAAAGGAGAAGCCCTCACGGGTGCTTCTCCTTCTTTTGTTTTTTTTGAGGTTTGGTTTTTCGATGTGGATGTTTATTGTCGTTGTTGTAACCCGGGGTGCAGGTGCCTTTGGAGGAGAGCACCCGCATCGTCAGTTACAGTCCGGCAAATAGAATCCACACCAAATGAGCCGCGGTCGCACGGCACATAAAACCCGCACTCAAACAAAAACCCAAAGAAAACCCCAAAAAAAGAACCAGCACCCAAAAAAAGAACACGGGATAAGAGAAAACTCTTTCACCCGATTAATTCAACCTTACGCTTACAGCACTTCTCGCAGGGAATCTCACACGGATACTCCCCCGTACCGCATGCAAGACACAAATCCTCTTCAGGAAGCCCCACAGCCTCGATAAGACTCTTCTTATCAATGTAGGTAAGCGTCGTCGCATGAATCTTCTCACAGATTTCATCAACGCTGCGCTCCGCGCCGATAAGCTCCTTTCTTGTCGGAAGATCAACCCCGAAATAACACGGAGCAACAATCGGCGTGGAACCGATGCACATATGCACCTCACGCGCCCCGAAATCACGCACCATATCCACGATACGAAGCGACGTCGTCCCCCGCACAATACTGTCATCGACCAGAACAACCGACTTGTCCGCAACATGGCTTCTGACCGGATTCAGTTTCATCCGCACCGCATTCTCACGAAGCGACTGCGCGGGCATAATAAACGTCCGCCCCACGTACCGGTTCTTCAAAAGCCCCTCGCGGTAGGGAACGCCCGATGATGCCGCGTAGCCTGTTGCAAACGCAGTCCCCGAATCAGGGACAGGAGACACAAGGTCTGCTTTCGGAGCGGACCTCCCGAGCGCCTCCCCGATTCTTCTTCTGGCATCATAGACGAGCACCCCGTCGATAACCGAATCCGGGCGTGCCGTATAGACATACTCAAAGATACAGTGTGCGGTATGCTCCGCCTTTGCGAACCTGACAGAAGTAAACCCGTCAGCCGTAACGCAAAGCAGCTCACCTGCTTCAACATCGCGGATAAGCGTACCCCCGATGATATCGAGTGCGACGCTTTCAGATACAACCGCGAAACCGGACGCGGTAGAGCCGATACAAAGCGGCTTTACCCCGAGGGGGTCGCGGAATGCATACAGGATGCCGTCTAAAACCGCACATCCCGTATATGCTCCGGAAAGCTTATGGAGAGCACGGACAAGCGACTCCTGCGGCTCTGCCCCGAGCACCAGTTCTGACGCCGCAAGGGCTGCAATAAGTTCTGCGTTCGACGTGGTTGAAAAGATGTGCCCCTTCCCCTCGCACTCGGCGCGGAGAGCATCCCGGTTAATCAGCGATGCAGAGACGGAAATACAGATGGTATGCCCCTTATAGAGAAATGTCAGGGGTTCAATGTTTTCCCGGTGACCGCGCACCGACTTATCGGAGTACAATACCTGCCCTACACCGCTGTTACCCGGAAGCGTCTGCAGTTTCTCTGCGGAAAATACCTCGGACAGCAGTCCGGGCGCTTTGTAAACATGGGATTTACTCCCGTCAAAAGTGGCAATGCCTGCTGCCTCCTGCCCTCTGTGCTGAAGAGCATGCAGACATAGGTAGAGGGGGTAGCTGACATCTTCTTTTTGTATGATGCCTGCGATACCGCTCATAATTTACTTCTTTTTCAGATGTGTTCTAATGTGTTCAGAGATTAGTTGTCTCTTGCCTTCTTGGTCCAGTTGTACTTCCGGATCTTTGCAGATTTTCCGAATCCGCATGAAGAGCAGACTCCTTTTCTCGCGTGGAAGGACATCTTGCCGCAGCGGCGGCAGATGATGTGGCTGTGCTTGTTGCGCAGACCCATTGACGGTGTGCCTTTTGTCATGTTATATCACCTCGTATTTATTCAACTGTAGGGGCAATGAAAATCACATTATCTCCGCGCACAATTAAGGTGCCGAGCATAATCTTTCCATTCTCTCCCTCTTCCTCAGCTTTGTCAAGAACCAGATTCATGTGGACATCGTAGCCCTGAAGGACTCCGCGAATCTCCCTTCCGCCTTTCAGCGAAACAATGACGGGCTGGCGGTTTAATACCTGATCTAAAATTTCCAGTGGTCGCTTTGTCATAAGGATTTGCCTACCTTACATTCTCACTCTTGCACGGGCTTTCTGCCGCAATGGCTGAGGCTCTTGTTGAAGAGTGTTTATGTATTGGATATATCCACAGATAAAGATACCGTTCTTATATACGCGTGTTTATATCGTGAGAAGGAAAAATAATATATACATGGTATCAGATTCCGCAGCATCAGTCCTTGAACGGCTCGATGCGGATAACGTCAGGTCGGTCCTCCTTCAGTTCTCCGATCTGGAAGGGAAGACGAAAAGCGTGGCAGTCCCCGCAAAACGGGTGGAAAAGGCATTAGACGGAGGGATTAGCTTCGACGGCTCCTCGATTCAGGGATTTGCACGCCTTGAGGAGTCGGATATGGTGCTTCGGCCCGACGTCACCACGTACCAGCCGATTCCCTGGTCTGAAAAGGATTACCGCGCGGCGCGGTTCATCTGCGATGTCTACACAACGCGCGGAGAACCGTTCACAGGCGACCCTCGCTATATCCTGAAGCAGGAGATGAAAAAAGCAGCCGACGCAGGATACATTTTTAACGTCGGCCCCGAGATGGAGTTTTTCCTGTTCCGGCGCGACGAGGCGGGACACCCGACAGTAAACCTGCAGGACCATGCCTCCTACTTTGACCAGACACCGACAGACCCGGGAGAGGATGTGCGCCGCGAGATTGCAACGCAGCTTTCGGAGATGGGATTTAACATCGAGGCGTCACACCACGAGGTTGCCCCCTCGCAGCATGAGATTGATTTCACCTACGGGGATGCGCTTTCCATGGCGGACAAAGTGGTGACGTTTAAGTTCGCGGCAAAGACGCTCGCATTAAAGCGCGGACTGCATGCGACCTTTATGCCAAAACCCATCTACGGCATAAACGGCTCGGGTATGCATGTGAACTGTTCGCTGATGAAGGACGGGGAAAATGCGTTCTATGATCCGGAGGGAGAGTTCCAGCTTTCGGATACCGCACGGCACTTCATAGCAGGCCTTCTCGCGCACATCGACGGAATCACCAGAATCGCCAACCCGACCATTAACTCCTATAAGCGTATCATCCCGGGCTATGAGGCGCCGGTCTATATCGGATGGTCCGCGATGAACCGCTCTGCGTTAATCCGTGTCCCCTCGCCGCGGGGTAAAAGCACCCGTGCGGAGCTTAGAAGCCCTGACCCGACCTGCAACCCGTATCTTACGTTTGCGGCGATGCTTGCAGCAGGAATGGAGGGGGTAAAGAATAAGACGGAGCCGCCGGAGAGCATCGATACAAATATCTTCAGAATGTCCGCGTCCGAGCGTGAGGCGGCAGGTATCAGATGTCTTCCGTGGAATCTGATGGAGTCTGATAAGGCGCTTCGAAGCGATGCGCTCCTCTGCAGTGTTTTAGGCAAACATGTGGTGTCCCAGATGCAGCGGATTGCCGGACTTGAATGGGGGGAGTTCTCCAAGGCAATCACTGACTGGGAGATTAAGCGGTATCTCGCGACGTATTAACCCCGGTCTGACCACCGGGATTTTCTTTTTTTGTTCGGTT
>JAUNXT010000006.1:0-35366 GCA_030539655.1 Methanocorpusculum sp. | reverse complement strand
CGGTTCCCGGGTGTTCTGCGGGCAGAATAATTCCCGCAGAAAAAAAGAGTGGTGCGGGGTAAGAGCTGACAAAACAACCTGAAGCAAACAAAAGAAGTGCGAGAGAAGGGATTCGAACCCCAGAACTACTACTAGACCAGCCCCTGAAGCTGGCGCCGTTGACCTGGCTTGGCTACTCTCGCATGAAAAGTGCTTTAAAATATTTGTTCTCATCCCACATAAAGATACGTATTCTATTACCGTAAAAAAAGAGAGCCCGGGTTAACTGCAGCCGGACCAGCCGCAGTGTTTGCAGATACCCATATTGCACCCTTCGCCGAAGTCGAGCGGCTCACCGCACTCGGGGCAGGGCCTTCCGACCTTCTTTTCAGGGACTGCTTCCACATTCCAGTTGTCAAGCGTTGCAACCGTCTGCTTTGTTGCCGCAAGCTCAATGCACTTTCCGACAACATCCGCACAGGAGACACCCTCTGCTGTCTTGTTCCTAATCGCGGAGATACAGTGAACCTTCGAGAACTGCTTGACAAACTTCTCATACGGGACACCGTTCTGGAGACCCGTACTGATACTGCGCCCGAGCGCATTGCTGTTTGCCTCACACCCGGCACCGACTGTACGGATGAAAACCTCCATCGGCTTTCCTTCAGGAGTCGTGTTTACCGTGATATAGAGTCTGCAGCAGCCGGACTGTGCAAGGAAGGTGCGTCCGCTCATCTCACGCGGGCGCTCAAAGGTCAGCGGATGGACAATTGCCGGGTCTGCGTGCTTTTCCGCGGCGGCGGTAAGAGGCATTGCGGCTGCGGCTGCCTGCTTTGCATCGGAGACCTCCTTTTTCTCCTCCGCCTCCTTCTTCTCAAGCGCTAAAACAACATCCTCCCGGGAGCCTGTTCTGTAAAGCGTCATACCTTTGATGCCTTCCTTCCATGCAAGAAGAACAGCCTGCCCCACATCCTCTTTTGTGGCTGAAACCGGCATGTTAATCGTCTTTGAGATGGATGCGTGGACATACTTCTGGAAGCAGGCCTGCATTAACACATGGTCACGCCATCCGATATCAAGCGCGGTCTTAAAGACCGCCTTAAAGGAAGCCGGAAGCCAGGCAACGTCCTGAACAGTCCCCGTCTCATGAACGTGATCTACAACCTCCTGACGCTTCTTCTCGGCCTCCGCACCTGCATACCCCATATCTGCTACAACGCGCTTTAACTCCGCCTCAAAATAGGGGTGGACTAAAACAAAGGTCTTTCCGACAGTGTTTCTTCTGGTGTATGCGTAGGAGAAGACAGGCTCAATTCCCGAGGAGCAGCCCGCAAGAAGAGAGATGGTACCCGTCGGGGCAATAGTTGTCAGAGCAGCGTTTCTAATAACTATTCCCTGCGTGTCCCAGACACTTCCCTTGTACGCGGGGAACGTACCCTTTTCCTTTCCAATCCGGATAGACTCTTCTGTTGCCACATCATTGATGCGCTTCATAACAGTCATACAGAAGTTGCGTCCCGCATCACTGTCATAGGGAATACGAAGCATCAGCATTGCATCGTGCACACCCATAAGACCTAAACCCACTTTACGGGTTCTTGTGGTGGCCTCGCGGATCTGCTCAATCGGGAAGACATTTTTCGTAATCACCGCATCAAGGAAGCGGATGGCCATGCGGGTAATATTGTCGAGTTTTGCATAATCAAGGTCATCGGACCCGGGACGGACAAATTTAGACAGGTTGATACTTCCAAGAACACAGGACTCGAACGGGAGAAGCGGCTGCTCACCGCACGGGTTTGTCGTATCGATTGCGCCAAGCTGCGGAGTCGGGTTTTTCCGGTTGATGGTGTCGTAGAAGAGCACTCCCGGCTCTCCGTTTCTCCAGACACCTTCAACAATGCTGTTCCAGATTTCGCCGACAGTAACCGAAACCCCTGCATTGTCGGTAATCCAGACTTCGTCAAACTTCCCTGCAGCAACCTTCTCCATGAAGGCATCAGATACCATCACCGAGATATTGAAGTTTGAAAAGTCCCCTTCTTTTGCCTTGCAGCGGATGAACTTCATAATGTCCGGGTGCCAGACATTAAGAATACCCATATTTGCACCGCGGCGTCTTCCACCCTGCTTTATGACATCAGTTGCGGCGTTAAAGACCCGCATAAAGGATACCGGGCCTGATGCCACACCATCTGTCGAGCGGACGGGAGAACCTTCCGCGCGCAGGTGTGAGAAGTTGTATCCGGTACCTCCTCCGGACTGGTGAATGATTGCTCCCCAGCGTATTGCATCAAAAATCTCCGGAAGGGAATCGTTCACCGGAAGGGTAAAGCATGCTGAAAGCTGCCCTAAAGGAGTCCCTGCGTTCATCAGAGTCGGCGAGTTCGGGAGGAACTCGAGCTCCGTCATTGCCTTAAAGTATTCGTCTGTCTCCTCAGGAGTCTCACCGAGAGCATCAGCAACACGCCTGCAGACGTCTTCAAAGCTTTTTTCGCCTGCGCGGAAGTATCGCGCGGCTAAAATGCTGTCAACTACAGAATCCGCCATAAATCAACCTCTGTTTATTCTTGGAACGGGAGTGCCGTTAGATATTGTTTTGTACTCACATAATATAATATCACCGTCTTAACCCGTCCCGGAAAGATATAAACACAAGATATAAATGGTACCTGCGGTTATCTAAATAGACAAATGGTTGTACCTTCAAAGATTTTTTTTACGAAAGGAGTAGGAACTCATCAGGAAAAGCTTGTATCCTTTGAAATGGCTCTGCGCGACGCGCATGTAGCGCCGTTTAATCTGGTTACCGTATCCTCCATCCTCCCCCCGGACGCACGGATTGTATCCCGCGAAGAGGGTTTAAAAGACCTTCACGCGGGAGAGGTGGTCTTTTGCGTGATGGCGCGCGAGTGTACAGATACCGCAGGGGATGAAATTGCGGCATCCGTGGGGCTTGCAGTCCCTTCCGCAATGCATCATCACGGATACCTCTCGGAGTATCATTCGCACGGCGAAACGGCTGAAGCGGCGGCCGTCCGTGCGGAAAAGCTCGCAGATATCATGTTAAAGACGCTCATGGATGAAAACGCTGTCCTGAAAACAAGCCATATCGTATCCTCCGCAAAAGGAGCGGACGGAGTCTGGACTACCGTTGTGGCTCTTGCGGTGTTTGTTCCGTAACATAAAGCGCATCGTCGGAATAGACGATTGCAATGATATATTCTCGCTCTGCTGAAAGCCGCATCGGAACGAAGCTTGCAGAAATCCTTTTTTCCTTTTTCCCCACAATTACTGTATCCTTTACGGTAATCTTTTCGCGCTTTGCAGCAGCGGATGCAAGGGCTGTTTTGAGCGCATCCCCCCCGAGCTCCTCCAGAACCCGGTGAATTGTCATGTGCATCAGCTCGTTTCTGCTGTAGCGCAGGAACTGTTCCGCCTCGCGGTTTGCGTAGTAATACCTGCCGGTTGCAAGGTCTGATGCGGTAACGATTGCCGGGATGTTTTCAATGACCGCGTTTAAAAAGAGCCGCCACTGTTTTTCGCCAAGTTCCGCCTCATATCGTCCAGTGACATCATGAAGCGCCCCGCTGCAGCCGAAAAAAGCACCATCGTCTTTTTCGGAGGAGATAGGAGATGCAGTAATATCTGCGTACCTGAGACTTCCGTCGGCTGCGGTTATCCTGAGTTCGTGCAGGGAAAAACCCGATTTCCGGGACGATGCTCCGGAAAACTCCGCAGAAAAGCGTTCGGCATCCTTTGTATCCAGAAGGGAGGAAAACGGTTTTCCAATGAGTTCTTCAGGCCGGTATCCGGCAACCCGGACAATTCCCCGGCTGATGTAGCGGATAATACCCTGTTCATCCGCGGACCAGAGCACATCGCGGACGGTTTCAACGATGCGGCGCAGCTCCGCATTGCTTTCCGCGAGACGTTCTTCCGCTCTTACGCGGGAGGTGATGTCATCCAAAAGGAGGGTGGCTCCCGGGGTACCGTCCGGAAGGACAATTGGGAAGATGCGTTCTTCAAGGATGAAGGTCCCGTTGTTTCGTTCAAGAATGAGCTCATCCCGGACGGTGTTTCCGCGAAGGGCAGAGCGCAGGTGCTCGGTGAGTTCCCCGCTGCAGAGCGCACGACCGGCACCTTCAAAGATACAGTGTCCTACAAGCTCTTCGGGAGTGCAGGATAAGAGGTCCAGGACCGGTTTGTTTGCCTGAATGATGCAGAGGTCCGAGTTGATGAGGATTACCATCTCTGATGAAAGATTCAGCATTGCAGAGACGGGGACGCGCTTTGCGGCGAAGAAGACCTTTGCTTTTCCGAAGGTCCGCATTTCCGCACGTCCTGAGAGGAGGAGCTTGTCCAGATAGCGTGCAGCGGTGTTTCTATTGATGGATAATGCTTCTGCAAGCTCTGAAACTGACATTCCGCGCGGATTTTCCCTGAGTTTTTCCAGAATCTCCGGGATGCCGCTTTCTGCATCGGTCATAGTGTGAATAATGATTTGTTTCCCGGAAATTTAAGGGTTTGTGCTTCGCACAGCACCTGTGCAGTGCGTAATTGCCGTGCATTGTGAGATACTTTTAAATAAAATAAGAACGAATAGTAATATAGCAGCCGAAACGGCCGCATGGAAATTCCATTTCACATCTCTGCAGTCCTTCATCCTGCAGCCGACTGGAACTTCCTCCTCCTTAATGACACGTACCTCTTTTATTGTTTTTATTTTATGAAATCCGTGGTTATACAATACGGGTATCCTGCGGGTTGTTGTACCGGCTGGTGCAGAGGTTCTTCGACGAGGTTGTACCGGACGGTGCGTCCTGACCACTCGGAACGCGAATAATCACAAAAAATAATTCACAAAAAACAGAAAAATCCGGATATTCTCCGGAGAATACGGTTCAGTCGTCTGAGATTTTCTTAAAAAGCCCGGGTTTCGTCTTCGGGATAAGACATAAGGGACAGACCCAGTTATCCGGGATATCCTCATACTTTGTACCTGGCGCAATACCGTGTTTCGGGTCTCCGACCGCCTCGTCGTATACCCATCCGCAATAAATACAATACCATTTTGCCATACATCTATGTATCTCAGGGACTGCATATTAATCTGTTGTTTGAGACACCCCGAAAACAGAAGGAAGCTGACAAAATATGAAAACGAAAAAGAGGCAGAGGAGATTTACTCTTCCTCTGCTGCTTTCCGGAGATCTCCCAGATACGCCGAGATATCAAGTCCATAGCGTTTTGAGAGAATAACAGCCGCTGCACAGGAGCCGAGCAGATCATCAAAATGCTTCTGGATTGCCTGAAGCTCTGCTGCAAGCTCTTTTATCTCACGCCCGGTCTTTTCCGACAAAAGCTGCAGGATACGCTCCACAGGGTCCTCGTTTTCGGGAACTGCAAAGACCGCATCCGTCGGTTTGAACCCGAGCGGAATCTTTTCTTCCTGCAGATGCTCTGCAAGTGTATACTCCCCCTCCTTTTCCTCGATATAACAGCCGCGCGCCGCAGCAAGGGCAATCAGCTTTTTTGCATCATCGCTTGACATCCAGCGCTTTTCAAGCGTAAAATAATACAGCAGATTTGCCCGTGCAAGAGTCGTCTGGCGTGAATGCTTAAACGGGGCGGCAGCAGTTGTTTCAAATTCTCCCATAGTCTGTATTATAATTCGCGCTGGAAAGCAATAAAGAATCCGTTAAAAATCAGGTGAAAAAATATTTGAAGTGTGTCATATGACACACCTGCGGGTTTTGTATGGTTAAATCTGTGAATCTTACTCGAGTAAGACCGCATTAATTACGCCATCCTGTCCCGGGCGGCTTACAATGCGTGCTTTTCCGAGATCGGTTGCGATAACTGCTCCCTTGGTCATAAGGTTACGGCGGACATAGTTCGGGTTTGCTGCGTTTTCGGCAACTGATAAAATCTTAACCTTCTGAACTTTTCCTGTCTTGCTGTCGCTGACGTTTGCAAAGTCTGCCTTTAATGCGCGGACTTTGGTGTTTCCTCCGGTTACCCGGATGGTCTTAATCTTCATCTCTCCGACAACAGTATCTGCCGGAGATCTTCCAATTTCGGTCCGTCTCTTGCCGCGGGCTGCGTGGTAGCGGCCGCCGGTAGATTTACGGGTTGATTTTCCCTGCCAAAGCATTTTAAATATCTCCTAAGGTTTAGTATCTCTGATGAAGATATCAGATATCTGACATCATCAGTTTTCTCCAGAGTCCTATATTTATTAGTTCTTTTTGTATATTAATTCGCAGGGTACCATTCAGGAGAGAACAGCATCCGCGACCTCTTTGACACCTTCGCCTTTTTTGAGGTTCGTTTTGATGATAATCATCTCCGGATTGTACCGTTTAATGTCTGCCTCCATACGTTCAATGCTGCAGCCGACGGCTTCCGCGAGGTCAATCTTGTTGATAACCGCAATCTGGCAGTCGCGGAACATCATCGGGTGTTTGTTTACAACATCGTCGCCTTCCGTTGTTGAGATGACAACAATCCGTTTTTCAGCGCCGAGCTTGAAATCAGTCGGGCAGACCATGTTTCCGACGTTTTCAATCAGGCAGATGTCAACGTCGTCGAGATTTAAGTGATCCAGTGCGTGGTGAACAAGGTGTGCATCGAGGTGACACTCCTTTCCGGTATTTGCATTGTATGCCTGAATACCGGTTCCGGTAATCCGCTTGAAGTCGTCATCCCCGTAAACGTCGCCTGCGATTGCCGCTGTGACCAGCCCGCGCTTTTTAAACTCGGGAACAATCTGTTCAACGAGAGAGGTTTTTCCCGAGCCGATTGCTCCGAGGAGATCAAACGCGCGCACACCGTGTTCGCGGAAATGCTCAGCGTTATGCTCTGCAAGTTTGTTGTTGGCGCCGTATATTTCGGCTTCCATTGATATGTCAACGTGGTGCATGCTCATATATTAGCTATCAAACGGTTTATAGATACCCATCATGCAGTTTACAGGATACAGAGGAGAAACAAAAGGAGATACAATTATAGTATAGGAAAAGAAACAGATAAGAAGATATGGCACAAAGAGTTCTTTACCCCTGCTACTTCGATGCAAAACTGACGCGGAAAGAAGGAAGACGGGTAGCCCGCGAGCTTGCAGTGGGAAACCCCGCAGCATCAGCAGTCATGCGTGCAGCGCGGTCGCTTGGTTTATCCCCGGCCCCGGAGACGAAAACACATCCTGCGCGCTGGTTCGCGGATGAGGGAAGAATTGTTGTCGAGTTCACCGGATCAAAAGAGGAACTGCTGAAAAAAATCGCGGAAAAACTCTGATTCTCCCTGTACAAAACCATTTCTTTTTTATACTCCTTTCCGAAATCCGGCCCCTCTCCGGAAATTCCGGAATGAAGCATTTTGCCTTTTCAAAACAGGATTTATCGGCTGAATATGCTTTTTTCCGGAATCAGACCATAGAGCCCGTTGTGGGGAAAATATATATGCAAGAACAACAACATATGTATCTGCATATAAATCATGCGGTTTAGAACTGCCGTATATGCGAAAAATCCGGAGACAGGTATGGCAAAATCTGCAGGAGTTGTTACAGCACACCTTGGTTCAAAACTTCTTATAGCCCAATGTGATGCAGGACAGCTCCCGCCGCTCTATGCGGATGTTGCAGACGGAACAGACCGTCCGATTGGAAAAATCGTTGATCTCTACGGCAGTGTCGGAAAGCCGTACATCACCGTCTTATGCGGGGGAAAAAAGCGTCCGGATATCGGGGACGAAATCTACACAGTCCCGGATACAAAAGCAGGACACAAAAAAAGATACCCGTACAGGAAAAGGAGTTAAATTATGGCATCTGAAATGGAAAAACTGAAACAGTTAAAGCAGCAGCGGGAAAAGATTCGGGAGCGTCAGGGTATTTCTGTTCCGCAAAGGGAAAAGGAAAAGCCGGAAATCACGCACGATGATCAGGCAATCACCGTGTGCCCGGAGTGCGGAAGCAGACAGCTGGTGCACGACTATGAACGCGCAGAACTGGTCTGTCAGAACTGCGGTCTGGTCCTCGACGACGACTTCATCGACCGCGGCCCCGAGTGGCGTGCATTCGACCATGACCAGCGCATGAAGCGGTCACGTGTCGGTGCTCCGATGACCTTTACGATTCACGACAAGGGACTTTCCACAATGATCGACTGGAGAAACCGTGACTCGTACGGACGTGCAATATCATCAAAGAACCGTGCACAGCTCTATCGTCTGCGCAAATGGCAGAGAAGAATCAGAGTCTCCAATGCAACGGAACGAAACCTCGCCTTTGCCTTATCTGAGCTTGACCGTATGGCCTCTGCTCTGGGTCTCCCGCGAAACGTAAGAGAGACCGCGGCGGTTGTCTACCGTGATGCAGTGGATAAGAATCTGATTCGCGGACGAAGTATTGAAGGTGTGGCAGCAGCAGCTCTTTATGCTGCCTGCAGACAGTGCAATGTTCCAAGAACCCTCGATGAAATCGCAGAGGTATCGCGTGTCAGCAGAAAAGAGATTGGAAGAACATACCGCTTCATCTCCCGTGAACTCGGGTTAAAACTCCTCCCGACCGCTCCGGGAGACTATGTGCCGCGGTTCTGCTCCGGCCTTGGATTAAAAGGAGATGTGCAGTCACGTGCTATGGAGATTTTAAAGCAGGCAGGAGAACGGGAACTTACAAGCGGAAGAGGACCCACAGGCGTTGCAGCAGCAGCGATTTACATCTCCTCTATTCTTTCAGGCGAGAGAAGGACCCAGCGTGAGGTGGCCGACGTGGCAGGAGTCACGGAGGTAACCATCAGAAACAGATACAAAGAGCTTGCAGAGCAGCTCGATATAGAGATTATCTTATAAAAATCCCTTATTTTCAAAATATTTTTTTTACACAGACTTTAATTCCGGGCAGCCGAAACCAATACGGAATAAAATTGTAAAGATTATAACATTTTTACGCCAAATGAGTATACAGTATCGATGGTCCCTGATGTTACAAATCCCGGAGAGGCATTTGCATTTATAACCAGTTCAGGCTCTGAAGGAATCTGGTCTGCGGCTCTTGTACTGGTTATCTGCGTCAGTATCTACTTTACCATACGTATACGGGGATTGCATCTGCTCAAAATAAAAGAGACACTGCGTCTGTTCGGGTCAAACATAAAAGAGAGATCAAAATCCGGTTCAGATTCCATCTCCGCATTCCGTGCGTTCTGTACAACTATGGGTAACCGTGTGGGGATAGGAAACATTGCAGGTGTTGCAATGGCCATTGTTATGGGGGGCCCTGGAACCATCTTCTGGATGTGGGTTTTTGTCCTTCTGCTGACAGCAGTTTCATTTGTTGAAAACACCCTCGGCCAGATCTATAAAGAAAAGATGAAAAACGGGGACATACGCGGAGGTCCGGCATACTATGTCAAAAACGGACTGGGTAAACCAAAACTTGCTCATCTGATGTCGGCGCTTCTCATCATTCTTGCGTTTGCCTACTCGGGGATGCAGGCAAATCAGGCATGTGCATGTATAACCGATGCATTTTCACTGGAAAGCCCGCTCATCGTAGGGCTGATAATTACCGCTTTTGCAGGAATTGTGTTTGTCGGAGGAGTAAAGCGGGTTGTTAAAATCAGTGCAAAGATTGTTCCGATTGCAATCCTCACCTATCTTCTGATTGTTCTTATCGTCATTATTACCAATATCACAGCAGTCGGCGGGGTTTTCGAGTCAATTTTCACGTATGCATTCGGCATACAGGAAGTGGCAGGGGGAGGAGTCGCTGCAATGTTTATCTGGGCGATGCGGCGCAGTGTCTTTTCAACAGATGCCGGAGTTGGTGTGATTCCAAATGTCTCCTCGCTTGCAGAAGCATCCCACCCGGTTAAAATCGGGCTGATACAGGCATTCGGGACAATCATCGATGTAATCGTCTGTACTGCATCCGCATTTGTTATTCTAATCTACACAAACAGAGTGTTTCCGGGCTACAACTTCAGTGAAGTCCTGTCCCCTGCAGAGCTTGAACAAATAAAAGGAGCCCCGCTCGTATCAGATGCTCTCTCTGCAACGTTTTTAGGCAATGCAGCACCCTTCGTTCTATCAGTTCTCATGGTCGTCTTCGCATTCGGAACAATGATAGCGCATTATGCAAACTGTGAAACAAATGTGCGGCAGATAACACAGAAACCAGTTGTCTTAAAGATATTTACCGTCCTTTTACTGATAGCTGTGTTTGTCTTCACCCAGCTGAATATGGGAGCTGCATGGAATATAACGGATATTGTACAGGGAGTGCTCTGCATCTGTAACGTTGTAGTTATTCTCCTGTTAAGCAGACATGTATTCACGGCTCTTCGTGACTATTTCGGACAGAAAAAGAACGGAGTGACCGAGCCGGAGTTTATCGCAGAAACCCTCACAAACACAAAAGGAGTGACCTGCTGGAGCGGGAACGTACCGGATGCGGGTCAGGAAAAACAGGAAAAATAATTAAAAATATTTTTTTTTGATTTTTTATTGAAAACGTTTGTTTCAGAGATCTGACGCACGTCTTCTTGCACCGTCAAATGCAGGATGGTCAAAGAGGTCAAGAGGTCCTGTCAATATACCCCCCCCGAGCGAAAACCCGAGAGCTGCAACCGGGATTACCTTCGTTCTGACAACTGCCGCATCGCAGAGACTGACCGGGCAGATTCCTTTTTCATTTGCATCCTTTGCCGCAAAGAGTTCCAGAAACTCAGGGGTTGTACAAAAAATGCCCCCCGTCCTGCAGAGGAGGACTGACGCTGCAGATGCCGACTGGTCTTCAGGGACCTGCAGAAACTTCCAGAACCCGGCATCTGCAGAGCCTGCAAGACAGAGCACAAACGACTCAGCCTCGCGCTCTTCAAACTGCATTCTGCAGTATGAGGGCTTTGCGGCGCTTCTGAAGAGGTTGCGGGTTTTCGCAGAGGTCTCCGCATCGACAAATGCATTCCAGAGTGCATCAGCCGCCTCCTGTTCTTTATCATCGGAATAGACCAGAAGAACAACAACGCGGGCGCCGATGTGGGTTACCACAAAATCCGAGATAGAATTCCCTTTCTCCTTCCGGAGTGCTTTATCCACAGCTGCAAGAACATCGGGAAAGACGCGGACATCGCCTGCGATACCGCCGAGGGGTTTTGCATAAACGGAAACTATTGTCATGGATTTCTTGCCCGGAGATTACTCGATGGATTCTATCTTTTTAATCATGCCGCTGCTTCCGACATAGATAGGAGTACGCTGATGAACTGTTTCCGGAACAATATCAAGCGTGGAGGAGACACCATTGGAGATTGCCCCTCCTGCCTGAGATGCGAGATATCCTATCGGGTTTGCTTCAAAGACCAGACGGAGTTTTCCGTTCGGCTGTTTTTCAGAGGGGGGATATGCATAGACGCCGCCATAGGTTAATATCTGATGGAAGTCTGCGACAAATGAGCCTGAATACCGGTTTTTCGCGCCTTCGTTTTCAATGCGGCTGATAAACTTTGCGTGTTTTTCAAGCCATTCGGTGCGGATTCCCCCGCTTCCATAGAGGTTTCCTTCGGGGATTCTGACATTGTCGCGGAGCATTCTGCAGCATCCTTCCTTGTCCATGGCAAAAACAGCAACTCCTTTTCCAACCGAGACAGTGATGGTGGTCATGGGACCGTAGAGAAGATAAAGAGCAGCTTTCAGATTCTTTCCTGCCTGCATGCACCCTCCTTCATAGATTCCTATGATTGTTCCCACACAAAGGTTTACCTTGATAAGGGATGACCCGTCGAGCGGGTCCATGACAACAGAGTACGGGGCGGTTTCAACGAGTTTTACGATGTCCTCCTGCTCTTCGGATGCCACTTCACGGACCAGCCCGCTTGCAGCAAGGATGTTTACCAGATGTACATCAGACCAGGTATCCATCTCCGCCTGTGTTTCTCCCGAAGAGTTTTTCGAGTCCGCGTAGTTCTGGTTACTGATGAATGCATTACGAATGGGGGTCGCCTGCGCTGCAATGAGGGTAATAAGTGAAATGAGGTCATCCGGCGCCCCGCACTTTGAAAGGTATTCTGGAAGGGTTGTCATAATTATCTGATATAATATATGTATTCACTGGTTAATAATGGATTGCTTGCGGTCCCCCGCAATTCCTGAAAATACGGATTCCAAAAAGCGTGATTTGTAAATATTTCTTCATTACAATCATATAAATGTCCGATAGAACAAATACTAAACCAATTAAAACCGTACTTGTTTGTGAATCAACACTCCATGGAAACACAAGAAAACCCGTAAACGCAATTGATGAAACCTATCCAATCACAGTTCTCGGAAAATGCAGCTGCAAAGGTTTTGACACGTTCGGCCCCCTGAAACTGTTCGGCGGACTGAACAAAAATCATCCGGATGCAGATGAAATCAGAAAATCTGTTGAATTTTATGGAGATATTTCAAAAAATATGTGAGTCACAGAGACTACATGGAGCGAAAATACCCATCCGGCATCTGAACAACAATTTATCTAAGAATAAAACTAATATAGATACTGCAGAGTGATATTACTTGGGCTCAATTGAAAACAGTAATCAGGATGTTGCCGAAGACGGCAGCATTATTCGTGTGAAACTGCCGAACAGACATGACAAAGAGCAGTTTGCACAGGCAGAACTTATGCTTGGTTCAAATCACATACGTGTACGCTGCTCTGACGGGGTAACACGCCTTGGAAGAATCAAGGGAAAAATCAAGAAACGGATATGGATTCGGGAAGGAGATATCCTTATTGTCATTCCGTGGGACTTCCAGGATGACAAATGCGATATTGTCTACCGTTACACCGGTCCGCAGGTAGACTGGCTTCGTGCCCACAAATACCTGTAACCGGAAACCCGGTCTTTTTTATTTACAAAAGAAGGATACGTGATTACATATGGATGAAGTTGTTGAAAAAGGATTTGAAAGATTATGCGAGTTGATTTCCGAGACAAAGGAGAAGAAGAAAAAAGCAGTCAGTAAAGTAAAGGAAAATGATGTAAAGCTTCTTATCCTGATGCAGGATGCGGTAGGGTCCGTTGTTTCGGAAGTAGGGCAGGAGTTTATTCAGCGGGCGAAAAAAGACCAGAATGGGGACTTATACGATCAGGTCTACTTCCCGGACAAGATGATTCTTCTTGGAAAACCCGCAGAGATGCTTGAGTACCGCCCGGACAATCCCGCAAAGAAGGTCTCACAGCAGTTCTGTGTCCTGTCACAGGCAGGAAATCTCTTTGAGCTGATGTTTTCCGACGACGGGTTCATTATAGACACCTATACCTCGCCGCTTTCCCCGGAGGATGCACTTGAATTCTACGGGTATGATATTATGTATATGCTCTACGCCGCGATGCGGGAGTATGCTCTGGCACAGGAAGATGTGCTTGAAGCGGTAAATCTTACCTTAGGCTGCCTTCAGCAGATGAATTAAGCACACTATGGAACTGATAAAACAACTTCCGGCACTGGGGCGGGATTTGGGGATTGGACTGATATTTATCGGTCTCATCTCCCTTGCTGCAGTTGCCGTCAGCTGCATTTATCAGGAATGGAATGCTATAATCCCGATACTTACTGCAACAGTTCCCCTGTGTGTGGCGGGGATTGTACTCAGACTGCTTCCGCAAAACGGAGTGAAACCCTCTCCAAAGACTGCAATTGCAGTGACTGCTCTCCTGTGGGGTTTTGTTGCCCTCTGCGGAGCACTGCCTTTTTTGTTCGCTGACATTTCGTTTACCGATGCTGTGTTTGAGTCAATGTCTGCATGGACAAGCACCGGATTTTCTGTTGCGGGAAACATTGAGCAGTGGCCGCATACACTGCTCTTCTGGCGGTCCCTTATGCAGTGGATTGGGGCACTCGGCATCGTCGTTTTCGCCCTCACCGTTGCCTCCGGCGCCGGATTTTACCGCGGACTCTACCGCACGGAAGGAAGACAGGATACATTTCTTCCAAGTGCAACAGCAACTGCACTCCACATGATGAGGATTTACCTCATCCTCACCGCCATCGCAATCGTCGCAATCCTGTGTACCGGGGTGGGCATCTGGGATTCGGTAAATCTGGCATTCTGCAGTATCTCCACCGGCGGGATGACTATGTACACCGACGGGATTGCACACTATCAGAATCTTGCCCTGGAAATAGTGCTGATTCCAATTATGTTTTTAGGAGCAATTCCCTTCAGACTATACTATTTATCCTTCTCCAAACGTTCTTTAAAGGAGATGCTGCACGACCGTATACTGCAGGTCATGTTTGCTCTCTTTGTCATTGTATCTGCGGTCCTTGTATTCGACCTGGTAATTAACTCAGGTCTTGCTGTCGGTGATGCCCTGCGTGAAGGGGTCTTCATGGCAGGAAGTTCTCTAACCTCCACCGGATTTCAGAATACTGATTTTTCCCTGTGGGGTTTTGCACCGCTGTTCCTCCTTGGAGTCTTCATGTTTATCGGAGGCCCTCAGGGGAGTACCGCAGGAGGTCTTAAGCTTGACAGGATTATCGTCGCCTGGGAGAGCCTTGTATGGTGGATAAAAAAGACCGTCGGCAGTTCCAAGGCGGTTGTTTCAATGAGGCATGAGAGGAAACCGGTAAAAGAAGAGGATACAGCATCCCTTATCTCCGGCTCCCTCCTGGTTATTCTCTGTTTTGTAATACTGCAGGGCATCGTTCTGTTTATTTTGCTGCATGATTCCTACTTTGCATCCGATATACCTGCTACAATCTTTGATGTGCTGAACTGCGTAGCAAACACCGGAGCATCATCAGGAATGATAGGGCCTGATATGCCTGAGTACTCAAAGATTCTTACCATCTTTGTAATGTGGATAGCTCGTCTTGAAATCATTCCGGTGGTTATTCTCGTCGGCGGTATTTTCCGCAAAATTATCAGAAAATAAAATACTGCGGAAAAGAATATGAGAAAACTTTCATTAGACGGGCCTTTTGACCTCTCACTGACGGTCTCGTGCGGGCAGACATTCAGATGGAAAGAGGAGGGGGGACAGTGGTCCGCACCTGTTAACGGCTCAGTCTGGAAAGTCAGGCAAATCGATGATACGCTCCTGTATGAAGGATGCAGTGAAGATGAACTGATACACTATTTTGCACTTGACACTGACCTTGATGAGATACTCGCCTCTATTGATACGGACCCGCTGATTCACAAAGCGGTTTTGGCATGCAGGGGACTTCGTATCTGCAGACAACCGCCGTTTGAGTGTCTCATCTCCTATATCTGTGCATCATGTTCCAACATTCCGATGATTGCAAAACGTATCGAACTGCTGTCCGAAACATTTGGAAGGCCTGCGGATAAAAACCGGTTTGCATTTCCGACAGCAGACGTGCTCGCAGAACATGGAACTGATGAGATACGATGCTGCAAGACAGGGTATCGTGACAAATTTATTCATGAGGCATCAGTTTATGCCGCAGAAAATCCGCACTGGATTGAACAGCTTTCCGCGATGCCGTACCCTGATGCCGGATGTGAATTGATGAAACTTCCAGGGATTGGTCCGAAGGTTGCAGACTGCGTGCTGCTGTTCGGGTTTGCAAAATATGAAGCACTGCCGGTTGACGTCTGGATTGAGCGGATTTTCAGAACACAGTATTTTGACGGGAACGGGGGGAAAAAGCTGCCGTACAATACAACAGCAGAGTTCGGAAGAAAACATTTCGGCGAATTTGCAGGGTACGCCCAGGAGTATCTGTATGCAGAACGCGAGATTCTCTCAAAACGCGGAGAGTAGATGATGTTATTGTTTAAAATAAAAAAAGAGTTATTCGTGAATCATCACAAGCATCATCTTAAAGCGGGTTACCGGATGTACCGCATGGGGAATGTTTGCAGGCATAATCAGCATGTCCCCTTCACGAACGGTGTGTGAAACCCCTCCGATTGGAATTTCTGCTTCTCCTTCAATACCGATTACCAGCGCATCAAAGGGTGCAGAGTGTTCAGAGAGGCCTTCGCCTGCCTCAAAGGCGAACGCAGTAACGGTTCCTGCTTTTTTGTTAACAACCATACGGGATACCACGGAACCTTTCTGATAGTCAGTGAGGGACTTTATCTCTGTTACGTTTCCGATAAGTTCTGTCGGGTCCAAACTCATGCATATTTCTTTATCAGCAGTGTTTATAATGTTTTGGATATAAAAAGGCATCTCTGCAAAGAATGAAGAAAGAAGAAGGTGATAAGAGAAAATAGTCAAAATAAAAAACGAAATGTCTGTACTAAAACAGAGAAGGGAAAATCCCGTCTCTGTAGTTATTTATTACTCCATTCTTAAGTTTAGATAAGCTTGTCAATCGGACCGTCGGTAACTCCCGGAGTTCCTCCGAAGTCCTTGAATGCTTCAGCTAAGACAATATCACAGAATGCAGATGCAGTTGCTGCCCCCTCCATGTTCTCGATTGGACCGTACATGATAAGATCTGCACCAAGGGTCATTGCCATGATGTTACATCCGATATCCGGTGCGGACCATGCAGTCTGGCGGATACCGTCGATGCCGCCGAAGTGGTGGTGGCACATCTGTTCTGCGAGAAGCGGTAATTCCTTGTATCTGTCGGATAAGACGTTCTTTCTCCAGCGTTTCAGCCAGGTCCAGGAAACAGTCATGTTGTGGTATGCACCACCGGTCGGCAGACCGTGGATTGCTTTGCATGCGAGAATCTCACGGAAGGAACCGAATGCACCAAGTCCGAGCGGAGTTGCTGCAGAGTCGAGAATCGGGCGGGTGATACCGCATTCTTCTGCAATCTGAAGCATACCCTTTTCCTGACCTGCAACACCGCCGTCGACTAAAGTCTTCTCACGTCCTGCAATGCTCGGGTCTCCCGGGTTGAATGCAAGAACGATTGCGGAGTTAACATCGGACTCTTTGAGTGCCTGGATGTTTTCCGGAAGGATGGATCCGTTGATAGAGTTGTAGATGGCTCTGTCTGCAAGACCAACTTCAGTAACGTATTTGGTTGCGTGAACAAGTGCTTCCGGTGCGGAAGAGTCCATAAGGAAGGCAGTCTTGTTGTCGATGGAGTCGAACCAGTTAAAGTAGGACTCGAATGCTTCTCCGTGCTCTGCTAAAATCTGCAGGAAGAATTTGTTACCGGTAATGTCGGTTAATTCCTGGCAGCGGTTCCAGAGAGCTTCTGCTTTTGCTTTGTCAATCTCACCAGTCTTGTCGTTTAAGACAATCTCGTGTTTGTTGTAGAAGATTGACGGGGACATGACGCGCGGGTATTCTCCGGGCTGACCGCCAATCTTAGTTCCGTTAAAGTCAAAGACCTGTTGTTCTTTTTCAAATTTGAACATATTGGCACCTCATTTAGATGAATAAGACGTACATCCAGAAGTAAATAATCAGGAATGCGATGATTCCAGCTACGAGACCGTAGAGAACACCGATGTCACGTCCGATTTTTCTTCCTACACGCATCGCAACTTCTGCGTCAGTAAACTCAATCTTCTTTTCGACTGCGTCTAAACGCTTCTCGATTTCGAGAATCTGCGGATTTGATGTAGCAACTGTACTTGCATCACTTCCACCTTCGTCGCCCTCGGAAATCTGGACAACGATCGGGTCTGCACCGAATGCTCCCGGGTCTTTGCCTTTGAGCTCGTTGATCTTGGCACCGATGACACCGAGGTCTTCGGTTTCCATGATGTTGACGAGTTCAACCTGCTCCTGGAAGCGTTTGATGTGTTCAGCGGTCAGGTTTTCAAGGAACGGAATTGCTCCTTTCGATCCGACAATCTTTCCGCCCTCAACACCGTTCTTGTGCATGGACTCAATGGACTGACCGGATAAGTGTCCTTTAACTTCAGTACCACAGAGAACTACGAAGCGGATGTTCGGGTTGGAAATGATGTTTGCAACAATTTTTTCGATACCAAGGTTCTCAGTCTTACAGGAACCGGCAAGTGCTGCGCCTGCGGCACAGATGCCTGCTTCGTCCAGGTGAGATCCCATAGTGATGACTGCAACAGGGCTGTTTGCATCGCCTGTGTGGTAGTCACCCTGAATAATCGGCCATCCGGATGCCGGAGACTTTTTGTCCGCCATTAGAACACCCCTCCGAAGATAATGACCGGTATGAGAACAAATGCAAGAGCAACAACAATGCCAATTGCAAGTCCGACAATACCATTACCGGAGATTGCAGAGGCAATCTTGTTGGATCTGACAAGAATCTGACTCTTATATCTGATGTCATCCATCATTTTATTGATGGCTGCCATTCTAATTGATGGTGCTGCCATTTTAGATACCCCACATTGTAAGGATTGCTCCAAAGATAATGAGAGAGATTACAAGACCAATCATAAGTCCTTCAATCTTTCCACCATAAACACCGGATGCAAATCTGTTGCGGTAACCGATATCAGTCACCATCATCTGGATATTCTTCATGCGGGAGTGGATTAATGCGAGGTCACCGGATAATTCGACTTCTTCACCTTCTGCTCCATCTCCTCCTGCTGCTGCATCGTCTCCTTCAGAGATCTGAACAACAATCGGGTCTGCACCGAATGCCCCCGGGTCTTTGCCTTTGAGCTCGTTGATCTTGGCACCGATGACACCGAGGTCTTCGGTTTCCATGATGTTGACGAGTTCAACCTGCTCCTGGAAGCGTTTGATGTGTTCAGCGGTCAGGTTTTCAAGGAACGGAATTGCTCCTTTCGATCCGACAATCTTTCCGCCCTCAACACCGTTCTTGTGCATGGACTCAATGGACTGACCGGATAAGTGTCCTTTAACTTCAGTACCACAGAGAACTACGAAGCGGATGTTCGGGTTGGAAATGATGTTTGCAACAATTTTTTCGATACCAAGGTTCTCAGTCTTACAGGAACCGGCAAGTGCTGCGCCTGCGGCACAGATGCCTGCTTCGTCCAGGTGAGATCCCATAGTGATGACTGCAACAGGGCTGTTTGCATCGCCTGTGTGGTAGTCACCCTGAATAATCGGCCATCCGGATGCCGGAGATTTCTTATCTACCATGCGATAAACCCTCCAAAGACAAGGAAGAACGTGACGATAAATGCCACGAAGAGACCGATAACTAAGCCATACCAGAATGCAGTGGTCTTACCGGCAATTGAGAGAGATTTCTCACGTCCGGGGAAACTGTTCATGATTTTTCCTTCGCCGGAGAGCATGCCGACAAGATCGTCTGCGATCATCTCGAGCTCTTCAACCTGATCGAGGATAGGTTTGTAGGAGATTCCGGCGGTAGTTACAACACCGGCAACCGGGTCTGCAACAAGACCGAACTCAGGTAATACGTAAATATATCCCATAATTTATTCCTCCTTACTCCTCTTTATCCTCAAACGGCGTTGCGTCAAGCCATGCTGCTGCATCGCGCTTGGATAACTTAACATACTTTGCATAGGTAATGATCCATCCGAGAACTGCTACGATTAAGGAAATCCATCCTGCAATCGGAGAGACAAATACGAAGGAGATCACTGCCATGACAATCATGGAGAGGAAACCGCATTCAAGAGCTAACATGTTGGTTCTGTCCTGCTTCTCTCCAGGGCCTAAACATGCGTTGAACGGGTGCTGAAGTGCGAGTGCACCAAGCATGAATCCAACTGCGATGATACCGGCTCCAAGGAAGGAACTGCCAACATCAAGACCTATGAATCCTGCGCTGGAGATGCTGAGAAGATCAACTCCGCCGGTTGCAAGAAGAGCGAATCCTGCGAGTGCGATTGCACCAACTGCGGAAAGCTCGGCAATGGAACGGGTCATGACCGGAATCTTCATGTTTTCAACTGAGTTTGCGATCCATCCAAAGATAAGACCGAGAATCAGTGCAAGGACGAGAGTGAGAATCGGGACGAGCCAGATACCAAAGGCGAATCCACAGAAGATTGCAGATGCTGCAATGAATGCTGCGGTACCTGCACCGAATGCAAGCATACCTGCAGACGGAACACCAGTTCCGATACCATAGCTGCAGAGCTTTTTGATGGTACTGTTACCCCAGACAAGGGCTCCGATTACGGCGATTCCACCGAAAACTGCGAACCAGTCAATACCAAGGAGGTAGTTTCCTGCGATACCGATGTAAAGAGATACCAGTGCGATGAGCGCGCCAATAATCATAACAGTGTTATGCGGGACGCCGCCTGCTGATGCTTCAACTTTTACTGACATTTTTTACACCTCAAAGAATCATCACCACTAACATTGCAACCAGACCGCATGCTGCAGATGCGAGAATTGCGGCGACGATTGCACGCGGGAATCTCTTGAACTTCGGGTCGTGCGGACCTTCGATAGTTCCGGTAATGTTGTATGCAGACAGAACTGCAATAACAAGGAACATACCAACTGCAACGATGCCTGCGATTCCAACAGAAAGCGGGACGAAGTCAAAGATGAATCCTGCTCCCGGAAGGGCTGCGTTGTAGAACTCAAGAAGTTCGTAGTAGATGAGTGTTCCGCCAAGACCACCGAGAAGACCTCCGATTACACCGCCAACGTAGGAGATGAACGGTAAACCGTGTCCTTCAGTACCCTGGGACTTGAATTCAGGCTGAGTGTAGCCGGTAAGCGGGTCTTTTTCAACCTTTCCGGATGCCGGGGGAATACCCATACCGAATACGTATGACATGTTCACCATAAGACAGGTGATTGCCATCATTAATCCGCCGCCGATTGCTCCTCCAACGAGGGAAACGGCTAAACCAAACTCTGCTGCCCATGCTCCTCCGAAGAGTCCTGCAAGACCTGCACCAGTTGCAAGCATTGCGACACCGGTTGCAATACCGGGTGCCTGACCCATTGCTGCCGGAGCTCCTCCGACAGGGACGAAGTGAACACCAAAGGCGATTAATGCTGCGCCTAAGATAATTAATCCGAGTGTCTTAATCGCGAATACACCTCCGCCCGGTAACAGGTTAAAGTTTCCGAGGAAGTATGCAATTACGACAAGAACGATTGCAAGTATGATTGCAATAATTGAGGCCACTGGACGGAATGCTCCGGCATCTGCTGCCGGTTTTGCTGCAATTGCGCTCATGTTTAGGCCTCCGTGTACGGGCCGTAGTTCTTACGTGCCCATGATTCAACACAGCGGTCAATGATTAAGAAGATAACAATAATAACCGCTCCTGCGATGATTGCTCCCCATCCTCCGAGGGCATCCTCGAAGAGAATGGTACGCCAGAGTTCTAAGAATACGATTAAACCGAAACAAAGACCTGACGCCGGACCTCCGAACTTGGAGGTGAAGAATCCGTTGTCGATAGAGCTTCTCTGACCTGCTTCCGCATAACGGACAATGTTTCCGGATGCGGAAATCGGGACACCAGCTCCGAATTTCTGGTTCTGGTACTGGCGTTCTTTTCCATAGTACGGGTTTCCGGTTGCGGAACCTGCTGCACCAAGGGCAAGACCCCAGACGATACCGAGCAGCGGTAAGCTGAACGGATGACCGATAATGGTTGCGATAAGGTAACAAATGACTACAGTCGCGATAATTGCGACGAAGGCATGACCCATAGTCACGGACGTTACTGATTTAAGGACATCAATAAAGACCGGCTGGCCGAACTTGGAGAGACTTGCTGTTCTTCCAAGGTATGCAGTAGTTGCGTAAACTCCCTGCACGAATGTTGCAAGTGCCGATGCTAAAACGATTGCAAGGATTGCATTCATTCCCATCATAAGGAATGCCCATGCGACACCACAAGCAAGTGTCACCCAGAGGGTGTATGCCGGTGGCTCTCCACTGACCGCTTTGTTATAGATACGGTGAGTGTAACCCATCTGCGGTGCGAGCTGAACCTGAGAGTTCGGGTCACCCTGTGATCCGATGTTGGACTCAGTATCTTCGGCTGCACCAGCAACCGCTGCAAGAGCTCCTGCAAGGGCAGTTACTCCAATGCCGATAATGATTTCTTGCATGTAAGATTCTCCCTTGAGTTTTTTCATTTCCGGATATGTGGATTATCCGGAACCTAATGTGTTTCGCGGGTAAGCGAAACGAAGGATGTCTCAAGTGTTCGTATAACGATTGCATGTCAGACTGACATGCCCGCGCCCGGATATGCATTAACATATCCTGCGCTACCACTCTTAAGAATGGAGTACAAAGTGTGGATATCTATTATTTCGACTCCTAAATATATAATCTCTGCGGATTTTTACTCTATATTTAGAGAGAACAGGCGATATCCCTACAGTAATTGCCGAATATTAAACAAAATAAATAATGTTAACACAAATAACCTTTTTGCATCTGCGAAGCCGTTAATACCCGCGGCACCCAATGCCAAAGGTCAAAAAAACACGCACAGATTTAGTGACGGGATTTTTGGTTAATTTGAATATAGTACGAAAATAGACGTTTGTCGACAATAAGCGAAATGATATTTCATGAAAAACGGGAATGGAAAAATCCATTCCGTTTTTTTACAACAAAATAACTTCCGAAGAATATTATTTTGCCGGGATGATAAGTCCGCGCTCTCCTGCGGGCATGAATTCGCGGATTGCTCCCTTTGCGAACTCCTCACGCGGGTGGGCGAAGTCGAACTTCAGTGCCGGGTCTGCGAAGCAGATCTTAATCAGCGGAGAGAGTGTCCATGCATCGCCGCGGCCTAAGTGGGCTGCTGCTGCGATTGCTGCGTATTCTCCCTGGTGACCGACGTTCATTGCATAGTTCGGGTAGTTCGGTCCACGGAATTCTCCGATACATCCTTCGTCAGGTCTGATGGAGAGTGAGTTTGCAGAACCGCACTGGTCCTGTAAGTCGTAACCGAAGAATCCAAGTCTGGACCATCCGTCCTTGTGGAGTAACATGGATAAGTACCATGCGTTCAGACCAGCGTTGGAGTTACCGGTTGCAATGGAAGTGGTGATACCGGATGCTGCTGCAAGAACTGCTGCACGCTGGGATCCACCGAAGTGGTCTTCCATCATGGTCGGGAACTGTTCGTACTGTTCCATACCGTAGAGGGTAACTTCAGTACCAATCTTGTTGACAACGTCCTGGGTTGCCTTGACCTTGTCCTTCGGAGACGGGTTCTTCCAGTCAACCTTGTACTTGTCTTTGATGAAGTCCATACCGTGGTAGACAAAGTCATCGAGGATGTTATCGGTGTATGCTGCAGTTGCATACTGAGTGAATCCGACACCACCGGACATGTAGGAACCGAGCCAGATCTGGTCGAAGAGCATTGCGCCTGCTCCGACGTTTTCTAATGCTGCCTTTGCCGGGTCGTTCGGGTTTACACGGTCTGCCTGGCACATATCGGAGAAGTTACCGAAGAGAATTCCTCCCGGCTCGTTCGGACCGCGTGCACGGCGGGCTGGTAAGTGGGATGCCATGTTGATGACACCTGCGTGCTTTGCTGCGAAGGATAAGTCTGCGACTGCTGCCTCACCTGCGCACATTCTGTATGCGGAGATGAAAGACATACCAATCTGCATTGCAGACCATCTGGAGGTGGTACCTCCATCACAAGTGCGGCCAACAATGGTCGGCATGTGGACACACTGCCAGAGGGACTTTCCAACTGCCTTCTGGAGAGCTTCTGCCTGCTTCTTCGGGAAGAGCTTTTCTACATCAATGACGTACTGGGACTCGATAGAGTCTGCGAGTTCCTGGTCACCGGTGAAGACACGGACGTAACAGTCGTCGGTTAATCCCGGGTGGGTTTCAACCATGTGTTCCTGAACGACTGCTCCTCCGGGCATTGCGTGGTTTACGACGTGAAGGTATTCGGAAATGGTTTCCGGAGTAACTTCTTTACCAAGACGCTTCTGTAAGGTCTGGTGTGCCATATCCATGGATACAATTACAGTTCTGCGGATATCATCCCACATCTGCTGCATTGCTGCATTGTTAACAAAGTGAAGATCATCACCCTCAACGAAGGTTCCGGTTCCGGAGACTTCGTAGGTCATGAGCTGTCTCTGACCCATCGGGACACCTGCTAAGTGGCAGTGTTCCGGATCGTACATGGAGATTCCACGTGCTTTGACAATTGCTTTGTTTTCTTTCAGGAATTCCTCTTTACGTGCAGACTGGTGGATTCCGTTGAATTTGTAGAATTCAGTTGTTGTAGATGCAACATCCTGCTTCGGGAACTTCTGCTTCAGTGCATCGAGGAAAAGTTTCTGGGTTTTTGCTACATTTGCCATGTTAATTACTCCTCTATCGGCATGAATCCGTATTTCGTACGGAGGGCGTGTACACGCTGAACGTATGCAACGTATTCTTTGTCAGAGCGGAATGCAGTTCCAACAAGTGAGTGGAACATCGGAGTGTTCTTCTTGAGCCATGCGGAATCCATCGGCTTACCGACTGCGACCTTGCGGTCAAGCGGGACACCGACCTGGTCCTTAACGTATTTGACGACACCGTCTTTGTCAAGGATACAGCGCTGTACTGCATCGAACATCATTCCGTTCTCTGCGAGACGGAGGGAGTGTCCGTGCACAGTTGCACCGCGGATACCAACGGTTGCCGGGTCGAAGAGTTCGCTTTCGAGAAGCTGGCGTGCGTATTTTTCGAGATCTCTCTCACGGCACTCTACAATCTGACGACCGGAAAGTGTTCCCGGGTCAATTCCGCGGAAGCGGTACATCTCGAGATAGGTTCTCTGGTACGGCTGACACGGTGCGTTCATCATTGAGTCAGCGAACTGGATGTATCTGACACGGTCACCTGCTTTTGCACCCTCGGTCGGGGCAACAAGCTTTCTGATCGGGCAGTTTGGTTCACCCTGTTCTGCAAGTGGCGGGTGTGCTGAGCCGTATGCTGCTCCTGGTGCGTGGTGACCAAGGATGAGGACGATGTCTTCATCAGTGATGTTGCGCAGTGTTTCGAGCTTGACATTCGGGTTCATCTGGTTGCGGCGAACCTGTGCAACTTTAGAGGTTCCCGGACCATACTGTGGTTCGTATGCCATAGTTTAATTCACCTTATTTTTTAGTGTTCTTTAATTATTCGTAATGTCTCATGAATGACATCCGACATTGCTGCCCTGCTCGGGGTCTGCCCGCGGGTAATTCCCGTAACAAGACCCTTTACTGTACCTTTGGTCCTGATATCCTCAGGTTTTGGCATAACATATGCCGTTTTTACACCGACCCGTGCAAAATCCTCATAGTCAACGGGCGCCTGACAGACAACTACAGCATCAACGCTGCACTGCTGCAGAATTTTCCGTGACTTGTGGACTACATGCGAGCGGATATTTCCATGATGAAGAACTGCCACTTTGTGACGTTCTATCTGTTCAATTTCACGATTGGTAATTCCAAAGTTTGAACCGAAAGCCACTCCTCCAATCTCCGCATCCGGCGGAACCCCGCTGCCGGCGTTCAGCACCAGGGTACTTACGCTGTATTCAATCCCCTGCTGCCGCAGTGCTGACGTTATATCGCAGACGGGCTTTGTAATATGCCTTCTGCCGGGAGACATCCCGACAATAATTATATCAGGATGTTTACACTCAGATATGGTTCCCCTCTGAGCAAGAGAGCCTCCCTTGCCCATACCCATACTGTGTCTGCAGTCAACTAACTGAGTAACTCTTCCGAGCGGCATTATTTTGTTCCCTGTATTATTATAGGACGCTGTTTGCTTTTCGGATCGCTCATACCGAGAATTCTTTCATCATCGACAACGCCGTATTTGGCATAATCGGAGAGGGTGAAATTTGAACGCATAAATTTACCTTCGGCAAATCCATACGGAAATTTATCGGCAAATATCCCATCACAGGCCTTTCTTATCTTCGGGATTACGGCTTTTGATTCCAGTTCAATAAGGATATCTCCTACATGAACATGAAGTTCGTAATCCTCTCCGCAAACCTTAATCGTACGGCGGTAGCTGTTCTCGTTCTGAAGTCCTTTGGCAGGACCGTACGGGACAGTAGCCGGAAGGTTCGGACCGTTTAAAATCAAACGGTGAATACCATCAACCTCATAGATTTTTTCAAGCAGATGCTCGGTGGTCTCCGGATCAAGATACCGGGCTGGCGTGATTCGTACTTGCGGGTAGGTCTCTTCTGTCATTCAATCTCCTTAGAGTTTTAAGAAGGTATGCTGCTTACAGTAAATTTACTGGATTGCTTTTGCAATTGCCTGGAGCGGCTGCTTGAACTCAGGGATCTGACCATAGGTCTCACCGAAGATCTTTGCAGTTCCTTCCGGAGTGAACATCTGGGTTCCTGCATCAAGTGCACATGCTGCAACAATTGCCGGCATACAAACACCTGCTGCGTGTCTGGTAACAACGTGGTTTCCGTTGAAGATACCCGGTCCTCCGCCACCGTAGATGGAGTGGGAGAAGAAGGAGAATCCGACTGCTGCACCCATGGTTCTTCCGTAGTCAGAGCCCGGAAGTCCGGTTTCGTGCTCAAGTAAATCGTTGAAGTACAGTAAGGTTGCAGAGACTGCCTGTGCGAAACGTCCGGCACCACAGTTAACCATGGTTGCTGCGAGGGTACCTGCAGATGCGTATGCATTCCACATCATCGGGTCTTTGGTCTCGTACGGCTTGAAGTAGCCTCCCTTGGTTCCTGCAGTCTGTTTGATGACTTTGTCTTCAACTGCGCGCTCGACTAAGGACTGGACGACAGTACCGACAGTTCCGGTCTTGCCGTTTGCTTTAACAAGGTCGTAGACCATGTTGTTTGCGTTTAATCCCTGGTAGGCGTAGAGTAAGAGCTGTGCACGCTCGAACGGTCCGACTGCGTTACCCATTTCGAACTCTCCTGCCTGCTCGAAGGTTGCTGCGAGTGCTGCACCCTGCATTGCATTGCGGTGAGTCATCATGACAGTCTGGTTGGACGGGACGTTACGAAGTGCGTAACCTAAGGATTCGTTGTTCTGCGGGATGGACATGATCATAGAGCATGCTCCTCCTGCAAGGTCCATGGTAACCGGGTAGGTACCGAATGCTGCTGCCTTGACAGTGGATGCATCGAACATGCCAACCTTGAACTCGTCAACTACTGCGTAGGTGGTTGCTGCTGCGACGTTGGTTAAGGAAACATCGTAGGTTGCTGCTGCCTCAATACGTGCGGACGGGACTTTGACTAAGAGAAGTTTGTCGCCGTTGAAGCGCTTGATCTCTGCTTTCTCTCCGGGGACGGAAAGGTAGTCTTTAATCTTTTTCTCGATATTGTCAACGTGGCCGACGATGTCGAGGTTGAGTTCACGTCCGAGAATCTGCTGGTGCTTTCCGATCTTTCCGGTCTTTAAAGCATCCTGCATTCCGCCGAGGTTAACTGCAACAGATCTCTTTGCAGTGTCAACGATTTTTCTGATAGCCGGGTTGATAACCGGGCTGATCTTGTCGAGGGAAACGTTGCTCTTTAAGAGTTTTCCCTTGTCATCGTAAAGGTCGATAACATCTTTATATTTTGCCATAATTCTGCCTCTTGAAAGGTGTTTTTTTCTTGGCTTCTTTTCCGTTACTTTTCCTGAAAACTGCTGGTAGTTTCTTATAGCTGCTACTGAATGGAAGTGACGGTTTCTTATCTGGCAGTATAAAACTGCGATTACACACGCACAGGAGGGCCCTGTGCCATACATTTCCGCATTCCTGCGGAAAGATATGTCCACGACCTTTCGGTCAGGCTGCACTTTGTCAGCCCCCTCTCTGGACATATAAAATTATGTGATTGTTTCAATATAAGGATTCCTTTTTTTATTAATGCCGCAGCATCTTTACTCTCCCGTCCCTGTTTTTAAATTCCTGTGTATGCTGATGATTATTTGCAAAACCGACAGGTACTTTCCCGCATAATCCGGAAATACAAATGATAGTATTCATGAAACTGCGCGCACAGTAAAGAAACGAAAAGTATATCCCGTTTCGATTACAACGGAGAAAGTGATCATATGCAAATTATCACGCCCTCAAGGCTGCACATTGCTCTGATAGATCTGAACGGATCATACGGACGCGTCGACGGAAGTATCGGTATCACTCTGGAAAATCCATCTCTTTCTCTTACCGCAGAGGAAACCGACAGAGATACACATGTCGAGTTCTCGGAAAAAAATCTGCCGCAGGCAGTAACCGCTGAATACACCCGCAAAATTACCCGCGCCGAACAGAACATACGGCGCGTGTTCGGGATTGAACAAAACTTCTGTTTTACTGTAAACTCCACCTATCCGACACACTCGGGGCTTGGTTCCGGCACACAGATTGCTCTTGCAACAGGAAAATTAATGACGGAAGCTGCAGGCCTGCACCTTTCAGCTGTGGAGCTTGCAAAAATTGTGGGACGTGCGGGAACTTCCGGAATAGGCACATACGGATTTGATCTCGGAGGATTTATCGCAGACGGTGGTCATAGCAAAAAACAGAAGGCAAGCTTCATGCCGTCATCTGCATCAGAGCCCATACCCCCGGTGCTTCTTGGAAGATATGACTTCCCTGAAGAGTGGAACATCGTCCTTGCAGTTCCCAAAAATGACGGCCTGTATCTGAGCGGAAGTGCGGAGATTAATGTCTTCCAGACATACTGTCCGGTCCCGAAAGAGGATGTGAAGCTGTTATCCCACATCATCTTTATGAACATGATTCCCTTCCTGATTGAAAAGGATCTCGAGGGATTCTCCGCGGTCTTAAACAGAATTCAGGAAATTGCATTTAACAAAATCGAGTTCCAGCTTCAGCCGCCGGAGGTCTCTTCTGCCATGCATACAATGCGTGAGTGCGGATGTCCGGGCGTCGGTCTTTCATCCCTCGGCCCCACACTTTTCGGTGTCTATGACAAACACGATCTCTCAGTTGTAAAAGAGCTTGAGGAAAAACTTGGCGATTACGCCGCATTTACCGTGACAAAGGGACAGAATCACGGCGCAGTCCTTACAAAATAACAGGGGTTTGATTCCCCCGCTTTTTCCGGAGTGTCCCGGAGTCAGAAATGATAATTCACTGCAGGAATCAGTTCAATACCTGCTTTCTTAAGAACTTCCGCAGCTTCTCCGGGGTTTGCGACACGCACAATAAGTGAACCATACTCACCCGAACGGAACGCATATGCATACTCAATGTTGATGTTAAGCTCTCCAATGAGTCTTGCTGCCTCGAAAAGACCTCCGGGGACATCCTGCATTTTAATCGCCAGAACATCTGTGTACTTGAGTGCATAGTTCTGTTTTGCAAACGCTTCAAATGCGACATCGGGCTTGTCCACAATGACGCGGATTACCCCGAAATTATTTGCTTCGGCGATGTTAAACGCCTGAATCGAAACGCCGGTGTCAAGAAAAATCTTGGCTATTGCGGCTAACTTTCCGGCTTTGTTTTCCGAAAAGATTGACAACTGTTTGAGAATGTATTCTTCATTCATAGTTTAAATCACTCTTTTATCAATGACACGCTTTGCTTTCCCCTCAAAGCGCGGGAGGGAGTTCGGAGGGCATAACTCGACATGTGCAGCGACATTCAGCGCGTCACGGAGAGTCCGCTCGACAATGGCCTGCATCTGCATAAGGCCGTTGATGCTGTCAGTCATTGCCTCGGGCTTTAGTTCGACCCTGACAAGCATATCATCGAGTCTTCCTCTGCGGGAGACCTCAATGACAAAGTGACTGGTCAGGAACGGGTTTTTCAGCAGCGCATGTTCAACAGCCGAGGGGAAGACATTGATTCCCCGGATAATCAGCATATCATCCACGCGCCCGGTAATTCTGTCAATCCTCGGGCTCGTTCTGCCGCAGGGACACTCCCCTTCGAGAATCGATGAAACGTCACCCAACCGGTAGCGGATCATCGGAAACGCCTCTTTTTTCAGAACAGTAATCGTAAGTTCCCCTTTTTCTCCGGCGGGAAGGGGTTCACCTGTTTCAGGGTCAATGATTTCCGTATAGGCTATATCACTGTGGATGTGTGTGCCGTGCATCTCCTCACAGTCGCAGAACATCGGGCCGGACAGCTCGGATGTTCCGAAGATATTGTGTGCCGTAACTCCTGATATCTCATGGATATAGCGCCTCATCTCCTCGGTCCACGGCTCTGCACCAAGGACTGCAGTCCTAAGATTCGTATCCTTTCTGATATCAATACCCATCTTCTTTGCCACATCGAGCATATGAATGAAGTATGAGGGAGTACCTGCAACTGCCGTGGTCTTTAAGTCCTGTATCAGTTCAATCTGGCGCTCGGTGTTTCCGGTTGATGCAGGAATGACGACTGCGCCGAGCTTTTCCGCACCGTAGTGGAGACCAAGGCCCCCTGTGAATAACCCGTAGCCGTAACAGACCTGTATCACATCATGTTTTCCAAGTCCGCAGGCGGTAAGCGACCGGGCGACAGCGTCTGCCCACATCCGAATATCATTTTTTGTGTAGGAGACAACCGTGGGTTTTCCGGTTGTACCGGACGACACGTGGTACCGTACCAGATCCTCACGGTCAACACAAACCAGCTTATCCGGATAATTGTCACGGAGATCGGTCTTTTTCATGAACGGGAGTTTTCTGATATCCTCAATGGACTTAATGTCATCAGGGGTGACTCCCGCCTCCTTCATTTTTCCGTGATAAAATGCCGAGTTCCGGTAGACTCTGTCCAGGAGAACCTTCAGTTCCTGATACTGGAGGCGGGCCGTTTCCTCCTTCGGCATTGTCTCAAGTTTTTCGTTATAGTATACCATATTCTGTAAATGTACCTTATTATATTACCCTGCGGTCAATTACCCTTTTTGCTTTTCCTTCGAAGCGGGGAAGAGAGCCGGGCTCAACGAGTTCCACACGCGCACGCACGGTGATAGTATCCTGCAGCGTCTTTACAATCTTTTGCTGCAGCTTCGCAAAGTCGGATAGTTCGCCCGAGAAGAAAGATTTGTTCATCTCAACCTGGATGGTAAATTCATCAAGGTGGCTCTCGCCGCGGTCGATGTAAACCATGAACTGGTCACCTACTTCAGGGATGCTTCGAAGCACGTGCTCAACCTGACTCGGGAAGACGTTGATTCCGCGGATGGTGAGCATGTCGTCGGATCTTCCAAAGAAGCGGGCAAGCTTCGGACCCCTGCCGCACGGACAGTCATCTTCCATGAGCATGGTTATATCACGTGTTCTGTAGCGCAGAAGGGGCATTGCCTCTTTGACAAGCGGGGTTACCACAAGTTCTCCGTGGTTTCCGGGCTCCAGCACCTCTCCTGTTTCCGGGTCGATGATTTCCACAAGATAGCTGTCGTGCCAGATATGGAGACCGTCATGTTCCCCGCACTCAAATGCAACGCCCGGTCCGAAGAGTTCACTCATGCCGTAGCTGTCAAACGCCTCCACACCAAGGCGGTTCTCAAGGTCGCTGCGGGTGTTTTCAGACCAGGCCTCGGCGCCGAAACAGCCTACTTTAAGCGAGGATAAATCAGCGTTCATCTCCTCGGCTACTTCTGTTAAGTGCATCGCATAACTCGGGGTACAGTGAAGCGCTGTTACCTTAAAGTCCTCAATCATCTCTATCTGGCGCTTCGTGTTGCCGGTCCCGGAAGGAACCACTGCTGCTCCGATTTTTTCCGCCCCCATGTGGATTCCGAGGCCGCCTGTAAACAGCGCATAGTTTGCGGCATTCTGAAAAATGTCGCCCGCTTTAAGGCCTGCCATCGTGAAGTTTCGTGCAAGCAGCTCGGCCCATGTGTCAAGGTCGCCTTTTGTGTATGCTACAACAGTGGGTTTTCCGGTCGTACCTGATGTGGTATGGATACGGTTTACTTTGTTCATCGGGACCGCAAGGAATCCGAAGGGGTATCCTTCGCGCAGGTCTGATTTGTTGGTAAACGGTATCTTTCTGATGTCTTCAAGCGTTTTGATGTCGTCAGGATGAATCCCCGCATCTTTGAACATCCGTTTGTAGAAGGGGATGTTCTGCGTCTGATGTATGGTCCACTTCAGCCGCTTTAACTGAAGGTCACGCAGTTCCTGACCTTTTAAGGTCTCTATTTTTTCATTCCAGAACATGGCTGCAGTTCCTTTTCGTGCAACAGATATCCGGTGTGCTACACGTTAACATAGTACATATATGTTTTCCGAACAGATAAGGGTGTTGATTGAGGTGAGCGGAGTTTACATCCCCTTCTTTACGTCAATGAGCGCATTTATGCACCGCTCCATAAATGAAATTCCCCCTTCAATACCGGAGACGGCAGAGGACGACATGGAGATTCTGCTCCGGTCAGGGTGCGTTATTCCAACGAATGCACAGGGGGTTTTCCGGACCGCTGCCGCTTCAAAGGATGAACCGAGCAGGAGGTCCGGTTTATACTCCTGCAGTTTTTCAGAGATTACCGTGTAATCGGTTATCTCTTCACGCGGGAGTTTTAAGGCCGCGTCGGAGCCGAAGTACCTTCGAAGCATTTTATCCGCAAATCCGCAGTATCCGCGGCCCGAGGCAACGGCGGCCCTTGGCGGAGCATACTTCCGGAGATACTTGTCCGCATAGTAAAATATCTGCTCATCGGCGCGTGATAGCTCTTCGAAGAAGACATCAAAGACCGCATCCGGAAACCGTTTTTCAAGCGCTTCCGCGGTCTTTTTCAGCTCAGGGAAGAGGAAGGATCCGAGGCTTGTTCCAACCCCCGCATCCCACGAGGGGTTGACGGATACCGTAAACGGGGCAGCACCTGCTTTCAGATGTGCATACGTATCCGAGGCAAACGTAACAGCGGACGGAATCTGCATCAGGGCGAGCAGACGCTCTGCCTCATGGAGGTTTCCCCGCGCAAACAGGTCGAGCGGGAGAACGCCGTCGATGTTTACCCCGCGGATTTCAGGATTGAGGCGGATGTCAAGGGCTTTGTATGCAGCAGCAGCACCTGATGCTGCATCGCCGATGTATCCCGGTGCATCGACAAAGACCGCCCCGGAGGCTGCAGCCCCTGACGATGAAGTCGCCGGCGCAAACGCCTTTGACAGGTCTTCGCCGGTCAGTGCCGGAACGCAGGTGTTTACCACCGCAACGGGTTTTCCTGCTTTTTCCAGTCCGGACACCACCTCTTTGAGCCGGTCAACGGTTCCAAGCACAATCTCGGATTCGAGCAGGAACGTGGAGTAAAGAGGCGTCTTTAACAGGGCCTTCGGGTAGTAGTAGCACCCGGATGACCCGTGGACAACAACTGCGAGTCCCTTAAATCCGGAAAGAACCGCACACGCCCCGGTCATCGCACAGGGAGATAACGGATTTTCGGTGCAGCTCATCCGCGTATCCTCCGTCTCCAGAGATAGAGCATTTTCATCATTCCTGACACCCCCACCGGCAGGTAGAATGGAAGCTGTAAGGGGGTTCCGTCGGGGGATTCACGGATTCCAAGCCGCTCCATCGCCTCCCGCGCCGCATCAAACGTTCCTTCCATCAACTGGGCGCCAAGAAAAACAGGGCAGCCCCGCATCTCCTCAAACGGTTCGAGCATCTGTTTCTGGTACGCCTCTTCATCCTGTACGGCACGCTCAATCTCCTCATCAGAAATCCGGGCACACCTTCCTGCATCCCGCAGGAATGTAACGCATCCGGAAAGACCTCTCGGAAACTCTGCGACATACGGACGGCCAAACCGCTTCGCAATTGCAGCTCCCGCTGGAAAAACCCGTTCGTCGCGGATGATGAAAAAGGAGGCTTCACCTAATTTTTCAATCTCTGCTGCCTGAATGTTTCTGCAGAATCTGAGGGTTACGGAGATCCCGAGGCGGGATAAGAGCCGTACCACCTCGGTGTAGTTTTCCTCGACCTCTGTTTCCAGATTCTTTTCCCCGATTACAGCTGCCGTTTTCGGGACCGGAGGACGTGTTTCCGCGAGATTTGATAGAGCAAGAAGTGCTGTATTTTCCCCGTCTTCGGCACGTCCGCCGAGAAATCCTGCTGTCGGAAGGGAGAGGATCTTTTCTGCTGCGGGGTGCGCCCTGCAGACCTTTTCGCTGTCGTCTCCGATGGTTTCTGTAACACAGGAGGAGACGGTAATAATTAATGCAGGATTTTTCGCGGCCGCTTTGTCGAGGGCGAGGGAAAGCGCCTCTTCTCCGCCGAAGATGACCTCCCGGTCAGACATGTCCGAGGAGATTAAAGGGAGGAGCAGCGGGAGGGAGGCCTCCTCCACTAAGGCGTGGAGCATGGAAAAAACCTGATGGGCGCACCCTTTCGGGGCATGGACTACGGTTACCGCGTCGGTGATAAATGAGGTGACAGCGATGGCCCCTCCGAGGGTGCAGCCCCCGATCCGTTTTTCCGGGATATGTTCAGAGATATTTTCCGGCAAGTTCTTCCAGCTCCTCAGGTTCTAAGGGGGATGGTATTTTAAGGTCAGTGTTTTCAAGAACGGCTTTTGCACATCTGCGGTAGACATCGGCCTGTGCGGACGCCGGGTCGTGTTCAATGACGGTCATGCGGTTTACCTCCGCAGTCTGGACTGTTTTGCTCCGCGGAATCGCACAGATGAGTTTTGACCCGATCCGGTCCGCGAACTCGGCTACCAGTTCGGTTTCATGCTCCATGTCCTTTGCGTTGCAGATTACACCCCCGAGCCGGCAGTTTGCAGTACGGCCCCCTGAGATGCGTTTTACCGCTTTTGCGATGTTGTTTGCGGCATAGAGACTCATGAACTCGCCGCTTGTTACAAGATAGATTTCCTGTGCGTAGCCGTCTCTCATGGGCATTGCAAATCCGCCGCATACAACGTCCCCTAACACATCGTAGATTACAATGTCTCCGTAGAGTGCATTGAGTTTTTCAAGCAGCTGGAATGTGGCGATAATCCCGCGCCCCGCGCAGCCGATTCCGGGTTCCGGCCCTCCTGCCTCGACACATCTGACGCCGCCGAATCCTTTGAAGATGATGTCTTCTTTTTTGATGTCCTTTTTTTCGTACATCTGTCCGAGGACGGTGGGAATCCACCTTCCGTGCATCAGCATGCGGGTACTGTCGTGTTTGGGGTCGCAGCCTATCTGCATGACGTCAAGCCCGGACTCTGAAAACGCGGCAGAGAGATTTGCCGAGGTGGTTGATTTGCCGATTCCGCCTTTTCCGTAGAGGGCTATCTGTCTCATTGCTTATATGTTGGTGTGCTAAAGGGATAAATATTGAGTTAAGGAAGATTTGTTTACGCGGGTGGGGAGAGGGGGAGCTCCGGACAGTTGGACATATGGTGACATGTCCAAATTTGAGCGGGAAAACAGGGTTGTTTTTGATTTAAACTGCCCAACACGGGATTTTTTCAGATTGGACATATCAAATCAAAAACTATTATCTTCTATTACTATACTATACTCTATAATTTTATCCACTTTTTAATTTCATATGTCCAAATAGAATAAATAGAGATTAGATAGGTTATTTTTAAAAATAAGTCAGAATAT
>JAUNXT010000034.1 GCA_030539655.1 Methanocorpusculum sp. | reverse complement strand
GCAAAAGCGGCACACTCTGCAGGAGCGTCTGTCTATTACGAAGGGTTTGAAGAGATATATGATCTCCCTGTCATCTATAAACTCCCGCGCATCATAGCACAGCATGATCTGATGCGGTATCTGCAAAAAATTCCGGCATCAGCTGCGGGCATCATGACAGAATCCCCCGGCGTCTCCGACATGCTTTCCGGAGTGTCCCGGTATGGAGGAATCGGGCTTAACATTACCAATGCCCGTTCAGCCGTTCTTTTCGGAAAGTCCTGCAGACAGGTTGCCTTGTCCCCGGAGCTTTCCGGAAAGGAGATAAAAGCCCTGCTTGCACAGCTTGCAGGTTACATGCATCCTCCAAAGACCGAGGTCCTTGTACAGGGAAGTCTTGAAGTGATGATTACAGAAAACTGCATCCCGGCAACTGCCGAAGGCTGCCGCAGCTGCAGTCAGTCATGGGCGCTGAAGGATAAAACAGGCAGAATCTTTCGTATCAGGACAGATTCCGACTGCAGAACACATATCTTAAACTCCGCTGAAATCTGCCTGATAGAGCATGTAAAAGAGCTTGCAGACTGGGGGGTAAATGCAGTCTCTATCGATGCGCGGGGAAGAAGTCCCGAGTACATCAGGCGGATGGTCGCGGCCTATAAACGTGCGTTAGCCGGAGAATCCGGGAAGATGCTGAAAGAGGAGATTCGCGAGCTCTGCTCGGGAGGACTTACCTCCGCTCATTTCCAGCGCGGCATCTCAAAGGACATCGATACAGGTGCTGCTGCACCTTCAGCCCCCCCTCTCCGTTCTCCCTCTCATTCGCCTTCGCGTCTCTCCCGCCCCCGGGAACTGCGTGAGAGGAAGAAGAGATAATCTCTTTTGTACATCACCGCATCCCGGCATTTCTCTCTCCCGGTACATTTTCCGTGAACCCCTGTATCAGAGTCATTTCTCCCCGGTGAACGGTTTTTCAATAGACATTCCTTTATCCTTATAACACATATAACTATACATATGTCTTCATTAGAGGAACTCATGCAAAAAGCGCGCGTTCTGCAGGAAGAAGGGCACCCCGTCTGCCAGATAGCAGATGAGCTCAGTCTTTCCTCGGACACGATTACCTGGATGCTCACCCAGGGGGCAAACGCAGGAACGGCAGCGCCGAAGGATGTCCATATCGACTGGACCGTTGTAAGCTCAAACGCGGTGCTTCTTGACGGCATCGCAGAAATGCTCATGGCAAACTTTGAGGCGCAGAACGAAGATGCCGGGGAAATCGACACTGTTGTGGGACTTTCCGTATCCGGTGTTCCGCTTGCGACCTTAATCGCCGCAGAACACGGATTAAACCTCTCAATCTACTATCCTTCAAAGCACAACCCCGAAGGAAACTCCGGTTCCATCTCCGGAAACTTCAGCAAGGTCGCAGGAAAGCGCTGTATAATCACCGATGACTGCATCACAACCGGAGGGTCGCTTTCCGAGGCGGTTGCCTATCTCAGAAAACACAAGGCAGTCCCTGCAGGCATCTGCGTTATCTTTGACAAACGCGGGAACCGTGAGATTGAGGGAGTCCCTGTCTATCCGCTCTTCTCGGTCAAACGCATAGACTGATGCGGAAGAGAAAAGAAGACAGATGACATAAGATAGGAATCCGGAAACGTAAGAATAAGAAAGATTTATATAGAAGCGCAATCCACCTTGTTTACACGAAGTAGGAGGAACACATACATGGCAGGAAATCCAAATCAGCCGATTGTTATTTTAAAGGATAACGTCGAAAGAGTGCCCGGACATGAGGCACTCCGCTCAAATATTATGGCAGCCAAAGTCCTTGGTGCGACCGTACGGACTACTCTTGGTCCGCGCGGCATGGATAAGATGCTTGTTGCAAAAGGAAGCGACGACATTGTAATCACCAACGACGGGGCCACAATTCTTCACCAGCTGGCAGTTGAACACCCGGGCGCAAAGCTTGTTGTAGAGGTAGCAGAAACACAGGATGACGAGTGCGGAGACGGAACCACAACCGCAGTTGTTTTAATCGGTTCCCTGATGGAACAGGCGGAAAAGCTTGTCGAAGCAGGCGTCCACCCCTCAATTATCGCAAAAGGATACAACCTCGGAATGGAAAAAGCCCTCGAGCTTCTCGACTCACTTGCAATTTCCGTCTCCCCCGATGACAAGCCGATGATGATTAAGATGGCAAAGACCGCAATGACCGGAAAATCCATCGAAAACATCATGGATGATGCGGCAAAGACTGTTGTTGATGCGGTCCTTCTGGTAGCGGATAAAGTCGACGGAAAGATGACTGTTGATGAAAGCGACATCCTTGTAAAGACCAAACGTGCGGAGTCCATGTCCGCAGAGCTGGTCAAAGGTGTTTTAATCGACAAGACAAGACCCGATGCATTAATGCCGAAAACAATCAACGGCGTCCGCGCAGCATTCTTAAACGGACCGCTGGAGATTACCAAAACCCAGACCAAAGCCAAGATTAAGATTAACGAAGCGGAGATGCTTTCCGCATTTTCCGAGGCAGAACGCGCCCGCTTAAAGGCAATGGCAGACAAGTTTGCGGCAGAAAATGTCAATGTCGTTCTCTGTACCAAAGGAATTGACGACCAGGTTCAGTACTACCTTGCAGAGCACGGTATTTATGCACTTGAGTTTGTTCCGGAGAAAGACTGCAACTATGCAGCAAAAGCAACCGGCGGACAGGTAATCACCAAACCGGAAGATATCTATCCGGGTGTTATCGGTACCGCAGGAAAGCTGGTTATGGATGAGGAACTCGAGATGACCTTCCTTTCCGAATGCAAGAACCCGAAGGCAGTTACAATCCTCCTGAAAGGTTCCGCACAGCACCTTGCAGATGAACTGGAGCGTGCAGTAGAGGATGCGAAGCGTGTCGTGCAGGATGTTGTTGAGGATGGTTCCTACACAATCGGCGGCGGCTCTGTTGAAACGGAATTAGCCTTACGCCTGCGTGAATATGCAGCAACCGTCGGCGGCCGTGTGCAGCTTGCAATCGAGGCATACGCAAAGGCATTCGAGATTATTCCGACAACCCTTGCGGAGAACTCCGGATTTGATACCGTCGACAAGGTCATAGACCTCCGCCAGGCACACGCAACCGGAAACAAATATGCAGGTCTTGATGTCTTTACCGGAAAAGTTGTCGATATGAAGAAGCAGGGCGTTGTTGAGCCGAAGAGAGTCAAGCGCCAGGCGATTCAGAGTTCCTCCGAGACTGCGATGATTTTAATCCGTGTCGATGATATGATGATTTCCAAGAACGCAGAACAGATGGCCCGCAGCCGCTAATGTTCTCTTTGAAAATCACATATTTTTTATTTCTGAAAAGATAATGAATAAAGAAGAAGGCAGGTAATCGTCTGCCTTGCGGTTTTTTGCCGAGATAGTCTAGTCCGGAAGGGCGGTGGCCTCGAAAGCCTCTGGGAGCAATCCCTCGGGAGTTCAAATCTCCCTCTCGGCGTACCTCTTTTAGTTACCTCCTCTTGTGAAAAACAGAACAGCGAATTCCCGTGCATCCGTTCATTCATCAGGAACCTAAACTATTAATCCAGAGAGCGCCCATAATTACACATATATGTCCCTCCCCCAAGGAATACCCAACTGCAGCCCTGCAAACCTCCTCTTTGCATGGGAACTTGCCCGTGCATCAGGAAGTCCTGTCCCGGGAAGCCCGAAAAATCCGCAGTTTTCGACACCGTTTGGTACGTTTACAGGTCCTGTTGCCTTGTGCGGCACCCTCACCGAAAAAGAAGTCTCAGATGGAAATGCCTCAGCACTCCGTGTCAGTGACCCCACGGGAATCTGCATTATACACATCGACGAACGCGATATCGGACTGCGGAAACAGGCCGGGGGACTGGAAGAGCCGTGTTTTGTCTATGTTCTTGGAAAACTCAGAAACCCCCGCAGAAATGACAAACCCCCTGCAATCTATGCGGAGGCGGTAGTGAAAGTTTCGCGTACCGCACGCGACAGCTGGATAGCAAACACCGCAGAACATGCTGTCATCAGACTCCCGGAATGTCCGGATGATGCCTTAAAGCATGAGTTTGCCTCGCAGATCTCTGCGGCGCTGTCGGCGGTTGTTTCGCAGCAGAGCAGGGAAAAGCGGGCTGTATCCCTTAGTGATGATGAAATTCTCTCGCTTGTCCGCTCACTCTACGAGGGAAAGGCGGCCGGAAAAGCGAAGGTCATCAATGCACTGACCGGGAAAGGATTTACCAGAGAGGAGGCGGAGTCCCGCATCAGAACCCTTATGGGACAGGGGGACCTGTATGCGCCGCGTCCGGACATTCTCAAGGTATTATAGGTATCATAGATGGAGCCGCTTTTCTGTCCGGAAGGTCCTGCAGTTCTTATTGAACGCAGCCTCCGCGTACTCGTCATCGCAGACCCCCACTTTGGAGTCGAGGCGGACCTTCACAGAAAAGGACTTCACTTTGAGAGCAGAAGCCGCCTGCGTCTTGCACGGCTCTTATCGATAATCGATGAGACGGACCCTGATTATCTGGTGGTCTTAGGCGACTTAAAGCACATGATTCCGTACGTGACACGGCAGGAAAAGGCAGAGATGCCGCAGATTCTGCGGGAGATCAGAAGAAAAACCGAGTTCCGCTTAGCGCCCGGAAACCATGACACGGGGCTTGATATCTATCTGAAAGAAGGCGAACTGCTCCCCGCGACAGGGGCTGTCATTGACGGGACCGGGTACTTTCACGGACACACGATTCCCGATGAGTCGCTTTTCGGACACCTGATTGTCTGCGGGCATCATCATCCGGTGGTAAACATCTATGATGAGGTCGGGTGTGCTCTTCGCGGGACACCGGGATATCTATTATCCGAGCTGGACATCTCGCGCTGGACGAAAAAAGACCCGGCATCGTTTGGCGACCCGACACGTGTTCTTCTGGTCCCTGCCTTCTATGAGTTCGCGGGAGGGATGGATGTGCGCATTATTCCGGGAAATAAGATTTCGCCTGTGGCAGGCGCGATAAAGACAGAGACCGCGGAGGTTTTCCTAAAAGACGGCACGTATGTGGGACGGTTTGATGAACTGCTCCCGGACCCGTCGGAGGAGGCATGACGGAAGACATGGTCGCGGAAAATGCCGCTGAACTTGCCGCGAAAAAAGCCGCAGAGGAACTGTCGGGGATTCTCCACCCGAAGCTTCGCGAAGTGCTTGAAAAGCGCGGCTTTGAGGAGTTTTCCGAGATTCAGCTTCGGGCGGTACCGGAACTTATCCGCGGAATCAATGCAATTCTGATTGCACCTACGGGGACCGGAAAAACGGAGAGTGCGCTTCTTCCAATCTTTCATAACATGCTCACCTCAGGCCCCCGCGTCGGGTTTACGGCTCTTTATATCACGCCTCTCCGGTCCTTAAACCGCGACATGATGAACCGGCTTTCCTGGTGGGGACATGAACTGGGACTGCGGATTGCCGTTCGGCACGGGGACACCACCGACTCTGAGCGGCGACAGCAGGCGCTTCATCCGCCCGACCTTTTAATTACGACACCTGAAAGTCTGCAGGCGATGATGACCGGAAAAGTTTTGCGAAAGCATCTGCAGGGGGTGCGCTATGTGGTAGTCGATGAAATCCACGAGCTTGCCGGAAGCAAACGCGGAGCACAGCTTTCGGTCGCTTTGGAGCGTCTCCGCCGCATCTCCGGGGACTTTCAGCGGATAGGAATCTCTGCAACCGTGGGAAACCCGGAAACGGTCGGACGTTTCCTTTCGGGGAAGACGCCCTGTAAAATCGTGCAGGTGCCGGTCTCCAAAACCCTCGATCTTTCCGTGAAATTTGCGGGAGAGAGTTTTTCCGGTCAGGTGAATCTCATTAAGCGCTGTATTGATTCACATACCTCGACACTGATTTTTACCAACACCAGAAGTGTGGCGGAGGCAATCGGAAACGAGCTTCGAAGCAGCGGGCGCGAGGACATTGATGTACACCACGGCTCTCTTTCCCGTGAGGTGAGAGTCGATGCGGAAGACCGGTTCCGTGCGGGGCAGACGAAGGGCATGGTCTGTACCAGTTCGATGGAGCTTGGCATCGATATCGGACAGATTGACCATGTGGTGCAGTTTAACTCCCCCCGTGAGGTGTCCCGTCTGATTCAGCGTACCGGCCGTGCGGGTCACCAGATTCACGGGCAGTCCCGCGGAATCATTCTTGCCGGAGGATTCGATGATATCTTAGAGTCGATGGTCATTGTGCGGCTTGCGATGGCTGGAAAACCCGAGGATGTGCGGCTTCATATCAATGCTGCAGATGTCATCGCAAATCAGATTGCAGCGCTCGCGGTCGAGCGCGGGGAGATTGATATCGAAGAGATTGAGGATATATTTTCCAGTTGTACCTGCTTTGAGGATGCAGGCTCTCTTATCCGCACGGTCATCTCACAGATGGAAAAGCATTTCCTCATCAGAACCGAAGACGACAAGGTGATTACCAAAGCACGTGCCCGCAAGTATCTGATGACCAACCTTTCGATGATTGCAGATGAGAAAAAATTCCGCGTCGTTGATGTGGTGACCAGAAAACCCGTGGGGACGCTTGACGAGTCGTTTGTCATCAGCTGGATATCTCCCGGGGCAGTCTTTGTCGCCCGCGGTCAGGTCTGGAGAGTTCTGGAGCTCGAGGACGGGGTAATTCTTTGTGAGCCCGCAAAGAATGCAAAAGGAGAGCTTCCGACCTGGGAAGGGGAGCAGATTCCGGTCCCGATGACTGTTGCCCTTGAAGCGGGGCGTCTCAGGCGCATTGGGGATTTTTCCTCGTACCGGTCGGATGCGGCATCTGTCAGGTTCGCGGAAAAAATCCTTTCGGAGATGGTAAAGAACCGTACCGTTACCGCAACCGATAAGCTCATTGTACTCGAAGATGCGGATGAGGGTGTGGTCGTCAATCTCTGTGCGGGACATAAAGTAAATGAGGCGCTTGGTCGTGTGATTTCGATTCTTCTGTCCGCACGGTACGGGTCGTCTGTCGGAATTGAGACCAATGCCTACCGGATTTTCCTGCGGCTCCCAACAAACCTTTCGGCTGAAGATGTGGAAGAGACCCTCCTGTCTCTCGAGCCGGAGCATGTGGAAGGAATCCTGAAGCTTGCTTTGAAGAAGACCTCGCTTTACAAATGGCGCCTTGTGCAGGTCGCAAAGAAGTTCGGGGCAATCGATTCGGATGCGGATTACGAGAAGATCAGCATGAACCGCCTGCTTGAACTCTTTGACGGGACGGTCGTGGAGCAGGAGGCGTTCCGCGAGCTGTTCTTTTCGAGTATGGATGCGGAGGGGGCCAAAGAGATTGTGCGCCGCATCAAAGAACATGAGATGGAGACGAAATGCAGCAGGTTATCTGTTATCGGGGCGCAGGGGCTGTTTTCCGAGCGGGATATGGTAACACCCCCGGGAGAGGACCAGGCGATTCTGGAATCGGTTAAGCACCGGATTGCGGAAACGGATGTGGTCCTTGCCTGTATGCACTGCAAAAAGTGGCATGTGCGGACAAAGACGGGGCGCGTTCCGGAGCATCCCGAGTGTCCTTTGTGCGGGGCGAAGCTTATTGCTGTCCTAAAGCCGTATGAAGAGCCGCAGTTTCTTGCAATCCGGAAGGAGAAACTGACAACAGAGGAGGCAGAGAACAAACGCCGGATGATGAAGAATGCGAATATGGTTTTGTCCGGCGGACGCGATGCGGTGATTGCGCTTTCAGGCCGCGGTGTGGGACCGGATGCCGCGGCACGGATTCTCTCCACGTTTGCAAAAGGGGATAACTTTTACCGGGAGATTTTAAAGGCCGAGCGGCGGTTTGTGCAGACGCATCAGTACTGGAAGTGAGGGGGTCAGGGAGTTAATGTTTTTTGGAAACGCTTCGGAAATGCAGCATCCATGCTGTACATCCAATATGTATTTATAAAACATAGGGATAATAAGTAATGTGAAGGCAATAAAATATGCATGAATCCCCTGAATCTGAAACAGCTTACCCCTCCTCCACGGGCAGCATCGTTGATATCCGGAGAAAAAATGAGCTGTACCGCTCGGAGGATGCACATGACACGTCTGAGGCTGCAAGACTGAAAAAACAGGGAGAACTGTTAAAGAAAATAGGTTACAATACGTATAAAAAGATACTGTCAGCAGGTTCAGACCTGAGTATTTTAGATATCGGCTGCAATGACGGCTCTGTATTAATCGACTGTTTATCCGGATACCCTGTTAAAAAAGTAATCGGCATTGATGTTGATTCTGATGCTGTCAGGCGTGCAAACGCATCCTATTCAAATGATTCCAGACATTTCTACAATCTCGACTGTGAAGATCCGGACTTTTCACCGGACCTGAATAAAATTATGTGCGGGGACGGCATAGACGGTTTTGATGTTGTCATATTATCCATGGTCATTCTTCATCTGGAGGACCCGTTCAAAGTTTTAAAGATACTGAAAACAGTAATGAAGTCCGGCGGGAAAATAATAATCCGGGATGTTGATGACGGACTTTTCTTTGCCTATCCTGATGATGACGGGGCATTTAAACGTTTGATGCATATCTGCAATTATTGTGAGACAACAGGATTCAGAGAAAGCGGGAGGCAGATATATTCCCTCCTCAAAAGGATTGGTATGAAAAATATCTGTCTGGAGGTTTCCGGATGGAATAGTGTTGGTATGGATGATAAAGAGAAGGAGGCGTTCTTTGACATATGGGCATCATTTATTCCGCGGCTCCTGAAAATCATGGTAAACAAATATCCGGACAATAAAGAAATTAGTGACGACTATAAGTGGCTGACCTCCGTATATGATGATCTGGGAAAGAGATTCAATCGTGAGGATTTTATCTATCAGTGCGGGATTATGATATACACTGCTGAAAAGTAAGTGATTTATTTTTCCCCGTTTTTTGGCAGCCCCCTCTTCCGGTTGTTTTTGTATGGGGTTGTTTTTGTTTAGGGTTGTTTTTGTTTCGTCTGCAGACGGTCGGAATAGTCTGCGCGAAACCTCTTCATCCCCAACCTTTAACGTCACAGAAAACCAAAATTAATACCTCATTTATGGGTGCACGCGAAACATTCTCCGGAAAACTCGGGCTGATTCTCACCGCAGCGGGAGCCGCTGTAGGTCTTGGAAGTCTCTGGCGCTTCCCCTACCTTACCGGACAAAACGGCGGAGGGACCTTTATCCTCTGCTATGCGGTCCTCCTCGTCGCGTTAGGCCTCCCTCTCTTAATTGCCGAGTTCTCCATCGGAAAAAAGACACAGACCGGAGTCTTTGGCGCTTTCCGCACTCTTCACCCCCGGTTCGGATTCCTCGGCATCCTCTCTATTCTGGCAATCCTTCTTACCATGCCGTACTACTCCCTCATTGGTTCGGAAAGCGTCAAATACGGAGTCATGTACGCATCAGGACAGGGAGCTTCACTCCTTGACCCGGCATTCTACACCGGGTACACTGCATCCGTCGGAGAGCCGCTCATCTGGCTTGCGGGTTTTGTCCTCCTCGCAGGAATTATCGGACTTTTCGGGCTGAAAAAAGGCATTGAGCGGCTCTGCAAAGTTGTCATGCCCGCGGTTGTCATCCTCTTAATCGGGCTTACCATCTTCTGCCTTACTATTCCTGGGGCTCTCGACGGGCTTTCCTACTACCTGATGCCTGACTTCTCGCACTTCACCCCTGAAACGGTTCTCGCTGCCATGGGGCAGGTGTTCTATTCGCTATCCCTCGGATTCGGAGTGATGATTACCATCGGCTCATTTATGAACAAAGATGAAAGTGTCGGAGGTTCGTCAGTTAAAACCATCAGCATCACCTTTATTGTAGCCCTGCTTGCAGGAGCTCTCATCATTCCTGCAAGTTACATATGTACGAACGGAAACCCGGGAATTCTTGGTTCGGGCACCGTCTTTGAGTCGCTCCCGCTGGTCTTTGAGGCACTCCCCGCAGGTTCAGTGCTGGGGGCAGCATTTTTCTTCCTGTTAGCCCTTGCAGCGCTCGCGCCGGTTGTAATCTTTTCAGAGGTCATCATCACTGCCCTCTCCGACCGTTTCAACGTCCCGCGCCGGGTAGGTGTTCTCATAATGACCGTCGTTCTCTTCCTCATCGGAATGCTCATCTCCCTTGGATACGGCCCGCTTTCCTGGATACAGCTTGGAGGACGCCACATCCTCGAGATGTTTGATTTCGCCGCAGGAAACATTCTGCTTCCGGTTACTGCATTCCTGACCTGTGTTCTTATCGGATACTGCATTAAAAAGACCGGATTTCTGAAGGATGTCGGGGTCAGGTATCCGCGTATCTATACGTTTATGATCTTCTGTTTCTGTCCGGTATGCATCCTTGCTATCTTCATTTACAATATTACAGGGCTGTTTCTCTGACGGTTCTGAACCCCCTCCTTTCCCTCCTCTCCTTTCCCATTTTAAAACGAAACTGCTTTATTCTGATTCAGCAGATATAATAGAGCATGGATGAACAAAATATTCCGGACGTTCCGCAACAACCGGCGGGACGCCAGAAACTGGTTTTTGAAACCCCGAACAAGGCAATATCCTATGTTGCTTTCGTCGCAGGAATTCTTGGTATCATCGGCGCAGTAGTGACGGTGATTGTGTCCGCAATGCCCCTGATTACTATTATTGATTTTAGTACCATTATTAATACAGCCCAGATTCGCAATGTCTTCTGGTTTATCTCCTTTGGTCTGCTGGTAGTAACTGTTGTTGTCAGTATGATTTCCAATGCAAAACGCATCGGCTCTTCGGTTCTCACTCACCGTGCGGAGATTTGCGGTATCATCACTGCAGTTATTCTGATTATCTCGACCTTTGTGCGGATGTTTGCACCAGTGATATAACCATCCAATACTTTTTTGTTTTTTTTTGTGAGTGTTGCTGAGCGGGGCCCGGG
>JAUNXT010000064.1 GCA_030539655.1 Methanocorpusculum sp. | reverse complement strand
CCGCTTGATATTACCGTCTCCGGAAAGGTACCTGTAATGACCGGTCCCGCAGAGACCGTGTATTCCGGTGAGATTCCGTTCTGAGAACGGGACTGTGAATTTCTTTTTTTTGATTTTTTGTATTGACAGCCACTTATAAAAGGTGTTAACTATACGGGATACCTGCCCTTTTTGTTCCTCAAAAAAAGAAAGTTGCGGAAACTCCATAGTTTCCGGCATCTTGGATGCAGTGCCTGTCCTTACTCGTACTCAATCGTTGCCGGCGGCTTGCTTGTTATATCATAGAGGACACGGTTGACGTGGCGCACCTCATTGATGATTCTGTTCGAAATCTTTTCAAGAACCGGATATGGAATCTGTGCCCAGTCTGCGGTCATAAAGTCGGTTGTTTCAACCGCACGAAGCGCCACTGCATAATCGTATGTTCTTCCGTCCCCCATCACACCGACGCTTCTCATATTCGTAAGCGCTGCAAAATACTGATTGATTTTGCGGTCAAGACCCGCGTTTGCAACCTCCTCACGGAAGATAGCATCAGCGTCACGGAGAATATCCAGCTTCTCCTTCGTAAGATCTCCGATAACACGGATGGCAAGTCCCGGCCCCGGGAACGGCTGACGCCAGACAAGATTATCCGGAATACCGAGTTCGGTTCCTGCCTTGCGCACCTCGTCTTTGAAGAGCACCCGTAGGGGTTCGACTAATTCCTTGAAATCGACATGGTCCGGGAGTCCTCCTACATTGTGGTGGCTCTTAATGACCGCGGCATTTCCGGGTCCTGACTCGATCACATCCGGATAGATAGTGCCCTGCACCAGAAAGTCCACTGCACCAATCTTTTTTGCTTCCTCTTCGAAGACGCGGATGAACTCTTCGCCGATGATTTTACGCTTGCGCTCCGGGTCGGTGACGCCTGCAAGTTTTGAAAGGAACCGGTCTTCTGCGTTGACGCGGACCAGATTGATATCGAACTGGTTTCTAAACACTTCCTCGACCTCGTCTCCTTCGTTCTTTCTCAGGAGTCCGTGGTCCACAAAGATGCAGGTGAGCTGCTTTCCAACCGCACGGTGGACAAGGACCGCGGCAACTGATGAGTCCACTCCGCCGGATAAGGCGCAGAGTACCTTTTTGTCACCGATCTTCTTCTTCAGGGCTTCTACTGTGTCCTCAACGAAGGATGACATCTTCCACTCGCCTTTGCAGCCGCAGACACGGGTTAAGAAGTTGTGAATCATCTTCGAACCTTCAGGGGTGTGCATCACCTCAGGATGGAACTGAACACAGTAAATCTTCCGCTCCGGGTTTTCCATTGCGGCGACCGGACAGACGGGGCTTTCCGCGGAGACGATAAATCCTTCAGGGAGTTTGGTAATCTGGTCTCCGTGGCTCATCCAGCAGAGAGTGTCTTTTGGAACTCCCTCGAAGAGAAGCGAGGGGTGCACGGTAATTTCTGTTCTTCCAAACTCGCGTTTTGCGGCAGGGGAGACAACTCCTCCTAACGTGTATGCAGTATACTGTGCGCCGTAGCAGATGCCAAGCACAGGAATACCTAAATCAAAGAGGCCTTCTGCCGCCCGCGGTGCATCTTTCGCGTAAACGCTTGCAGGGCCTCCGGTAAAGATGATTCCCGAATAGTTTCCGCGGCGGATTTCATCAAGAGAAACGGTGCACGGCTTTACCTCGCAGAACACCTGCGCCTCACGCACTCTCCGGGCAATTAACTGGTTATACTGCCCCCCGAAGTCGAGAACGAGAACGGATTCCATTACTCTTTCCTCTGGGTGCTGCGGCATGCCTCAACGAATCCGACAAACGGTGCGGAAGGTCTGGTGGGGCGTGAGCGGAATTCGGGATGGAACTGGGTTGCGGCAAAGAAGGGGTGTCCTTCGAGTTCGAGTGCTTCCATGCGGCGTCCGTTTCTTCCGACAAACTTCATGCCTTTTGCTTCGATTTCATCGATATATGCGGGGTTTACCTCATATCTGTGGCGGTGGCGCTCGATGATGTCTGTTGAGCCGTAGAGTTCCGCAAGCTTTGAACCTGCGGCAAGGGCTACCGGATAGTCACCAAGACGCATCGTGCCTCCGAGGTCATCGACTCCTTCCTGCTCGGGAAGGATTGCAATCGCGGGGGTTCCTGCACCCATCTCCTCGCTTGTTGCATCCGCGTATCCTACAACGTGGCGCATGAACTCGATAACCGAGAGCTGGAATCCGAGGCAGAGCCCCAGAAGCGGTTTTTTGTTTTCACGGGCGAACTGAATGGCAGAGATCATTCCTTCAATGCCGCGGTTTCCGAATCCGCCGGGGATTAAAATACCGTCTAAGTCGCGGAGGTCGTCTGCGGTGCACTGTTCCGCATCGAGCCAGTGGATGTCGACCTCGGTTGATAAGTGGCGTCCCGCATGCTTTAATGCCTCCTTAATCGAGATATAGACGTCATCTACGCCGTATTTGGTGATAATTCCCACCGAGACACGGCTTGTGTATTCCTTTGAGACGAGCGAGTACCAGCTGTTGTCCGGCTCACGGGGGTCGAGCTTTAAGAGCTTTAAGAGAACGTCGGAAAGACCGTCTTTTTCCAGTTCGAGCGGAACCAGATAGGTATCGGGCGCGGTGCGGGCGCTTATTACAGCACTGACGTCCACATCGCAGAAGGAGGAGATTTTGCGTTTGGTTGCAGGGGAGATGGGGTAGGAGCTTCTGCCGACGATAACATCCGC
>JAUNXT010000033.1 GCA_030539655.1 Methanocorpusculum sp. | reverse complement strand
TCCACGGCAGGCTCATGGATAAACCGGCAGTCCTGACAGCTCCATATTTTCCCCCGCGGAGTATCAATCTCTTCGGAGAATTCCGTATCTTTACAGGGGTAGAGCGGACAGTAACAGAAGGTGCACCTCTGCTCTGCAAAGTTATGACACGGATGGTACGGACAGCCTTCAGGAAGCCATTCGTTCCAGTGGTCTCCTCCGTACCTGCTGTAGATAAAAAATGACGGACGCATCCGTTTTGCGAGAGCAGCACTTCTTCCCGATGCCCATCCGCGTGAGACGCCCCAGTTTACCAGAAGATAGTTGTCAAACCGCACCAGTGCCTCGGTGAGTGCAAAAGAAACAGCTGCTGATATTTTCTTCCCGATTTCAGTAAGAGGCCCTGCAAACTCCAGCGGAGGCGCGGAGGTTTTTTCCGCGGCAACGACCGCAGCATCGGTGGAAAGAGTTGTCATACCGATTTTTCTCTCAATCAGGACCTTCATCTTTGCCTCGGTCACGGTCATAAGTGCACCTAAGAGTGCCGCGTCAGTCAAAGGCACGGCAGATACTGTTATGATATTTATGGTCCTGTTCTTGTCAGAAACGGCAGCTGCCGCAAAAACCGTTATCTCATCATATCTCGCAATGCAGATGTTGTTTACGGGAACCGCCGTAATTAGCGCAAACTCAGGGGATAAAAAACCGTATTTCGCGGACGTACGTTCAATCAGCCGTACCGCATTCTCCGAAAATCCTGGCTGTACCGAGATATGCAGAATTGAACTGACGTCAGCTATCCCTCCGGAAACGCCGTTGCTTGCCGCCCGGAATTTCCCGCGGATAATTAAAGCATCCGGTTTTTCATAGTAACGCATATACTCTATTATTATTGGCGGTAACAGGTGATAAGGATAGGGGATAGAAGCCCCTGCACTATTTCATGCCGGATAAATCATGCCGAACAAAATATATAATCGTTGAGATACAAAATAATATAGAATACATGGAACATGCAGAACTGATTTCCGGAGCATTCGCCGACGTAAAGAAAGCATTATTTGGATGGAATAATTTTCCATTCTGGATAAAGCTTTTTCTTCAGATAGTTATCCCGATAGTTGTCGGCATACTTGCTGCAACCATCATCCTTCAGATTATAGTAAAACCAATCCTGATAGATTTACTGATAAATGACAACCTCGGATTTACCGAAAACGGTCTTACCTATATGTTGGAATTTGCCGCAGTGTCTTTTGGATTTTTCTGCATATTCCTCGTACCTATATTTCAGGGATTTCTGTACCGCCTTATACGCACAGATAAATTTCCTAAAGCAGGAAACCAGACGGCGCTTTTTTTCTCCGGCTGGCGTGTTAATATTGTCTGTCTCTTCTATGCAATTCCGTTGGTTATTATCTATCTGCTGTTTGCCACACTCTATCTCCTTCTCGAGGGAAAATTTACCGGGTTTGCGGGTGTTTTTCCCGTAGGTAACGCCCTTATAGACACGGTTGTTTTTATTATCTATGCGGCGCTCATGCTAATTGTTCTAATCATCGTCTCTCTCTTTGCTGTCATTTCTCTGGTGCATGTCGCGCGCGGAGCATCATTTAGATACGCTTTCAGTATCAAAAATTCCATGAGGATGATTAAACAAATTGGCTGGTACAACTACCTGTTATGTCTGGTCCTCTGTGCTATCCCTATTCTGATTCTCACCGTCATTTTCCTCGGGATCGGGATAAGTGTGTCCGGTGCTGCTGCAGCCGGTTTCATAGTTGTCGGGGTGTATATCTTTCTTCTTATCCCGCTCATTATCTTCTGCTGCAGATATATTACCAAAGTTTATGATGTCGGGATACTTCCGGTTCAAGAAGATACAGAAGAGTTTGATGACTTCTGATGGGCGGTGATTCGTTCATTCTTCATTCCGGTTATGAACCGAAGGGTTCACAGCCGGAAGCCATCAGGGCCCTTACCCGAGGCATTCAGGATGGAAAACAATTTCAGACGCTTCTCGGTGTGACCGGCTCGGGAAAGACATTTACCATCGCAAACGTCATACAGAATGTTCAGCGTCCTGTACTTGTTCTGGCCCACAATAAAACACTTGCCGGTCAGCTGTATAACGAGTTTAAGGAGTTCTTTCCGGAAAACCGGGTGGAGTATTTCATTTCCTATTATGATTATTACCAGCCGGAAAGTTATCTTCCGGCAAAGGATATGTATATCGAAAAGGATGCATCAATCAACCCGAGAATTGAGATGATGCGCCTGTCGGCTACCGCATCTCTTTTAACCCGCCGCGATACGATTGTCGTGGCCTCGGTCTCCTGTATCTACAGCATAGGAAACCCGGATAACTTTGAGCGGCTCGGTTTTGAGCTGCGGCGCGGCGATGTGATATCACGGCGCAAAATTGCCGAGCAGCTGATCTCTATTCTGTTCGAGCGAAACGACATGGAGCTGATGCCAGGCAGATTCCGGATTAAAGGAGACACCATTGATTTTATCCCGGGATATTACAACAACATCATCCGGATTGAGCTGTTCGGAGATGAGATTGACAGAATCTCTGTCATCGAGAAATCCTCCGGAAAAGTACTGGATAAGCCGGATTATTTCTTCGTTTATCCGGCACGGCATTTTGTCAGCTCAAAAGAGGAGCAGAACGATGCAATCTCTTCCATCCGGAAAGAACTTGAGGAGACTCTGGCCTCCGGAAAGCTGGATGACTTAAGTGCCCACCGCCTAAAACAGCGCACCGAGTTTGACATCGAGATGATGGAGGAGACCGGCTCCTGCAAGGGAATCGAAAACTATTCACGTCACTTTGATAAACGAAAGACGGGAGAGCAGCCGTACTGTCTTCTGGATTATTTCCCAGATGACTTTCTGCTGGTAATCGATGAAAGCCATCAGTCTCTTCCGCAGGTCAGGGGGATGTATAACGGGGACCATGCCAGAAAGCAATCGCTTGTTGAGTACGGGTTCAGGCTTCCGAGTGCCTTCGATAACCGCCCGCTGATGTTTTCCGAGTTTGAGAAATACATGCATCAGACAATTTTTGTGTCCGCGACGCCGGGGGACTGGGAGCTTGAGCACTCAGGGGAGGTAATCGAACAGATTATCCGCCCGACAGGTCTTGCAGACCCTGAGGTCTTTGTACGTCCTATTGCCGGGCAGACAGAAGATCTGATGAGAGAAATCAGGAAGACGATTGAAAAAGGGTACCGTGCCATCGTCACAACCCTTACCAAAAAACTTGCCGAGGAGCTTTCCGAATATCTCTCCTCAAACGGCATTCGGACACGGTATCTCCATTCCGATATTAAAACACTGGAGCGTACCGAGCTTATCCGGCAGTTCCGCCTTGGTATGTTCGATGTGATTGTGGGAATTAATCTGCTGCGTGAAGGGCTGGATATCCCGGAGGTCGGGTTTATCGGGATTCTGGATGCGGACAAGGAAGGGTTTCTCAGAAACACCAGGAGCCTGATTCAGATTATCGGCCGCGCGGCGCGGAATGCGGACTCGCATGTGGTTTTATATGCAGACTCGATGACCGACTCCATGAAGGAGGCGTTGTCCGAAACATCCCGCCGCAGGACGCTGCAGCTTGCATATAACAAAGAGCACAACATCATACCTGCCACTATCATAAAGCCGATTCCGGAAAAAGAGATTGACATAAAGATTAAGGATACAAAACATATCCCGGCCGCAGAGATTCCGAATATGATAATCGGTCTTGAAGCGAAGATGAAAGAGGCTGCGGTCTCTCTTGACTTCGAGCTCGCGATTGAACTGCGTGACCGGATAGCAGCATTGAAAAAACGCATCGGGCAGGTATGACCTCTCTTTTGGTTTTGTCATTTTTAAGGACGGGAGGCAGACCAAAGGAAAAAACCTATCTTCATGGAAGGAAAATAATATATTAACTATGCCTGTTCAGCACTCTTGCGGATATACTCATGAAATTTACTGCCGTCACTGCGGATTTGAACTGACCCAGGACTCACGCGGACGTCTGATATGTCCGAGATGCGGCAGAAGACCTGCAATTCTCTGCCCAAAATGCGGCAGACTCTGGTAAATGCGGAAAAACGAGACCGGGAATATACAGAATCTTTTTATTTCCCCAGCCATTCCATATACCTTTTTCTGACGAGAGCGACCTCTTCCGGCGATAAATCCGCACGTCCGGTGTGCTTAAGATAGGTTTCTACCGCTTCGACCAGTTCTTCCGCCTCGGAGTAATCCTCCACTTCCAGATAAATAGGTACTGAGGAAAGAGAGATAATCTCTCCGCATGTCGGGCAGAGTTTCCATTTTCCATACCTGTCAGTATAGGTGAACTCATGGCAGTTGGGACAGCGGATTAACCAGTATCTGCTCATACTTAATCTTTACAGATTGATTGACGTACAATACGAAAAAGGTATCTTTTTGAACCTGGAAGGTGAATTATTGTTTTAAGTCTGATTATTACACATAATTTTCGAGTAATTGTGTGATTTTATATTGGTAAAAATAGGATGGTTGTCCAAAAGACGCATTACAGACGTTTTGCAAGCAGTTCAGCTGCGGAGTTTATGGTAAGCGATTCCGGCTTCATGATGGCTACCGGAATGTCAACCAGTTTTTCGATGAGGGAGGATAAGATAGGGGCACAGATTATTCCTGATGCGCCGTCATTTCTGGCCTGAACCGCTGCTGCAAGACATTCCTCATAGGAACCTGCGGCATACCCTTTAATCCGGTACTCCGAGCTGTTACAGGTAATCCGTGTCCCTTCCACATCATCTAACAGGAACTTTACGGCGATTACGGCGATGAACTTGCCGGAACTTGGTGTAAATACGCTCGTTATCCGTTTTACCGTCGAAAAACGCGGATCGCGTTCTCCGGAGAGAATCTTGTACAGGGTGATTGGCGGAATTCCGGTAAGCAAAGAGAGCTGCCGTACACTCATCCCCCGGGATTCGAGTTCTTCTTTCAGGGCAGTGCTGAACTCTGTCTCAAATATACGTTTTGCAAACATAGCTGATACACTAACTCTTATTTAATGGCCTTATAATATTAAAAATGGTTTGTTTTGTATAACTGTATACTGGCCTCCTCAGAAAAACAGAGGGATATGAGTGCGGAGGAAAAATATAAGCAGCATGCCGATGACTGCTGCAAATATAGAGGCAGCCCGCACACTGCGGATAACCGCAGGCCCGCCTTCTTTGAGCGTCCGCTTTGGATTCCCGATTTTGTAAACACCCGGTTTTTCAAACTGAATGCCGCATCCGCCTGCAATGAGGCTCATGGGGATGCCGCCGTTAAACCCGGGGCGTTTCTTCCTGTCGTGAAGGAAGACTGAGAATGCTTTTTTTCCGTTTCCGCAGACGGTATAGATGATGATGAGAAGAAGTCCTGTGACCCTTGCCGGAAGGTAGGCCAGAATGTCATCCATCCGTGCTGAAAACCAGCCGATGCGTATTCTTTCATCCCGGTAGCCGAGCATTGCGTCCATGGTGTTTGCCGCCCGGAAGAGTACTGCGCCGCAGATGCCCGTCCCGAAGAGGAGTTCAAAGACCACAAACCAGAATACAGGGGCGATGATGCTGTCCGTCAGATTTTCCGCGGCAGACTCGTATGCTCCGGATCTGATCTGTTCTGTGGTGAGAGTTTTTGTATCACGGCTTATCATCATTGAAACCGCACGCCTTCCATCCTCATCTCCTTTGGCAAGGGCTGACTCAACGTTTTTTACATGTTCTTCCAGAGAGCGCCAGCCGATACAGAATGCGAGGGCTGTGATGGAAAAAATGACTGTTACCCAGACGGGTGCAAAGAGGCAGATGAGAACACAGGGAAGGAGGCATACTGCGACTGTTGCAAGCCATCCGCAGATGCCGGCTGCCCGTTCATATTTTTCCGGATATCTGTTTGTCTTACCCCAGCATCCGATTAGGTTTCCAAGAAGAACTACCGGATGAAACCTGCCGGCAGGGTCTCCGATTATTCTGTCGAGAAGAAGGCCAAAAAAAAGTGTCAGCGCGCCGAAAGCCATGTAATGAGAATTCCGGCGAGCATCAGTACGAATACAATTCCGGCTGCAACGACACCCGGAAGTGCAGGATATAAGGGGATGAGGAAGAAGAACCAGACAATTATCCACACGAGGGCAACTGCCGGAAGGACAATGCAGCCGATGATTTTTCCGACTTTATGTGATGAGCAGGGTTTCTGCGGTTTGAAATCATCCGGAATAATTGCCTCTTCCAGCGGAATTTCCCGGACAGGTTCCTGCTGCGGTTTTATGACGTTTACATTAACCTCGGCTTTACGCATCCCGTATCCGGAGATGACGTTCAGAATAAATGATCCAGTATTGGCGTTTGACAGTATCGGGATATTAATATTCGTCTCTGTCTCGAGATATATGTTTTCATACGTAAACGAGGTGTATGCAGACCCGTCGACCTTCAGCGTAACATGAGTGGGGGCACCATAATTGGTAATTTTGATATGAAGCGGGGTTCCGACACTCACCTCAATATCTTTGTGGGATATTTCAATCGAATTAATCCCTAGACGATTCATCTGAATTTCCAGTAATGACATGTGACTTAAATCACCTCTCTTTTTCGGGAAGGAGATCAGCAATCCCGTTTTCAATGGGATAACTCTTTCCGCATCCTGTACACGTGAGTGTTCCGCAGGATATCTCGGTTTCCGTACCCTCTGTCTCTGCCAGGGAGAGGTCTCCTTTGCAGACGGGACAGCACAGGTACTCTAATATCCAGCGGTTCATACAGATAAGACTCCTCGTATACTCGTGTGTGTATATTATATGTGCGGATAGTTGATAAGGTTATTGTTAACTGTGTTTTCCGGTAGATATTATGCCCTTTGGAAAATAATCCGTTTTTTCCGGGAAACAGGACTTGCCGGGTATTTTAAATTTTACAGACTCCGTATTTGCCCTTTTTTATTCTGATGATGGATAATATCAGGAATATACCTACGATTAAGATGGTCGCTGCGGGGGCAACCCATACCGGAAGTTCAAGTCCGAATGCTTCCGCACACATCAGAACTGCGAGACAGAGAATGGAGTACATGGCGCCGTTTTTCAGGTATGCAAATTTTTTGATGTTGTCGATGTTTTTGACCGTCAGCTGACGTACAACAAGAGCTCCCAGTCCATTTCCGATTAAAATCAGCGGGACAGACATGGTAAAGGCAAAGGCTCCTACTACGCCGTCAACCGAGAAGGAGGCGTCGATTACTTCCAAAAGAACAAGTTTGCTGATGTCCGAGTGCTTTGCGAGTTTTTCATCCGGGTTGTTTCCGGCTTTTTCCAGTTCGAGTGATTTTTTATCCGCGAAGTGGCGGATGCCCATCATGACGAAGAATACCGCAAATCCGACTGCGGCCGCTGCTGCAAGCGCGGGATTTGACCGGAGGGAGAGTAGTATCAGTACCAGAAGGAACACTGCAGCAACTGCAGTAAACCATGGTTCTGCGTTCTGAATGATGCGCTCGCCGGGGACGATGCAGTTTTTCTCTTCGGCCATGAGCCAGTGGAGGAAGAGGAGCGCCAGGAATACACCGCCGCCTAAGAGCAGGTAGGGGGCGCTTGCTTCAATTGCGGCAGCTGCGGCCCCGTCTCCGGAAAATGTTGCGGTAAGCGCCCCGATGGGGCCAAGAGACGGGGCGGAGACCCAGATGATTACCCACGGGAGAAGTCCCCGTACGATGAAGACTGCGATGAGCAGTCCCCAGAAGAGGAACCACTTGCGTGCCCACTCTTTCATGGTGGAGAGGATGTCGGCGTTAATTATGGCATTGTCTATGCTTGCCACTGTTTCGAAAACACAGAGGCCGATTACGATGATTACCGCATAGAGAATGTCCATAAAGATATGTTTAGATATTTCGTTCAGATGATATATATTATTTCTTATAATATTTTTCTATGGTTTGTTTCAGAGGTGGGGGGTGCCGCGGTTCCAGGAGGATTTCGATACTAATAAGAAAAAAGAGGTTATTTGTCTGATGTTACTTTCTTCCGGGGCCGAAGACCGCTGCTGTACCGTGTCCGGCAATGAGGCCGTGCAATCCCGGAGTATCCGTGTCCGAGCACTTTGTGCGAGCCTGTCGTGTCATCAACCGGTGCAACAACAATCCCGAAGACGGATGTATAGTATTTCGTTTCCATGCTGTTATTCCACCTAATCCGGCAATCCACCTCCCTCTTCTCATCTTTTCCTCCTTCTGCGCGTCCGCCTGTTTTATCCGATTAATCCCGCTGTTCTCGCAAATCTTCTGATATTCTTCCGATATATAAGAACCATAAAAACCGCTCCTCCTTCCCGCAAAAAAAGAGCGATTTATTATCCGTTTCCGGATACAGAGCCAGGATTCAGATAACTCCTCAAAAAAAGACAGATGTCTTTCCTCCTGTACCTCTGCAGCATCGCCTCCGGTATCCTGCTTATAATCCGTTAAGTGTATTAGTGACCGTTAAGAAAATAAATTGCTTATTATAAACAAGTCACTCCTGTCCGTATCAGGATGTAAACATCTACCACGGAGTAAACCTCCCCGGAATCCCTGATACCGGAGCTGTTGACCTCTGGATGCCGCTTGAGATTCTCAGCATCTCCTTCGACGAGAAGAACTACTACTTCACCGCGGCAACCGACGGCGCATCACTCTTCGGTGTGCTCATAAAGCACTTCGAACCGGAAGGAAGCGGGACAGACCCGTCATCCCTTCCGACACCCGTCCCGAAGACCACAGCGCCTCTCGCAGGACTCCTCGCAGGACTGGGCGCAGCAGGGGTTTTACTCGGACTGAAGCGGAAATAAGTTCGGCGGAAGAATAAATCATTTTTTTTTTACCATGAAATCTTGGCGATTTATCTTCCAGGAACATGTGAGATTGTTGTAACTGACGGTGCGGTTTTTTTCCATGCGTGTCCGCACCGGGAGTACAACATCCCCGGAAAATAAGAGGGGAAGGGTAACAGAGCTATAGAAGGGACCTGATAGGAGGAACACGTGTTTCATGGAATCTGTGTGAGCCGGAAAACGCCTGTTCAGAAGAATTTCTGGATGATTTTTATGAGGTAAAAGACGGCTCATCCCACACACCGTTTGCTGGCAGCCTTGCGTGACCCGGTGCGGCGGCAGTGGTCTTTGGCCTGAGAAGAAAGTAACATCTGAAGAATAACTTATCCTTTTTTCTTTTTGTAAAAACTGCAGAATAACCTCACGACTACCGGCAAAAACAGGTAATTCAAACGCCCCGCACTCTGCAAAAAAGGGCCGGTATATCGGCATCGGGGATTTGTCTGAATCGAATCCGGAACCGGTAAAAACGAGACTGAAAGGAAACGTTCCTTCCGGTATTTTTGGGAAAATCCTCGGGACCTTTACGGATTATAAGACAAAGTCTTTATTAGTATTCAAAAACAAACAATTACATATTACTATAACAGATTTCTCTTCGGGGTTTCCTCTGGGAAATAATTATATGTAAGGTGTAAACATGGACAATTTAGCATTAGTAGGGATAATTGCCGCATTTGTGGTGTATTTCATCATCATGATTGCCGTCGGTTTCTTCTACATGAACAAAAACAAATCGGCAAGCGATTACATCTTAGGCGGCAGAAAACTGCACCACTTTGTATCTGCTATGTCGGCGGAAGCATCCGATATGAGTGGATGGCTTCTGTTAGGTCTTCCGGGTGTCGCTTACCTGACTGGTTTTTCTTCTGCGGGATGGACTGCGATTGGTCTTGCAATCGGTACCTACCTCAACTGGAAGCTGGTCGCAAAACGCCTGAGAATCTTCACTCACAAGGCACACGATTCAATTACTATTCCTGAGTTCTTCAAAAACAGGTTCGGTGACAAAAAAGCCACTATCTCCGCTATTTCTTCGCTGTTTATCATTATCTTCTTTATTGTGTACACAGCATCCCAGTTTGCAGCGGGAGGTAAGTTATTCCACTCAATCTTTGGTATTGACTACACGGTTGCGATGCTTATCGGAGCTGCTATCGTTATTATCTATACCTTTGTGGGAGGATTCAGGGCAGTTTGTATCACCGATACCATTCAGGCATGTCTGATGTTCTTTGCCCTGATTCTGATTCCGATAATCGCTTTAGTGATGCTTAGCGGGGACGCCGCTCTTGCATCGTTTGATCCGATGATGCTTTCCCCGTTCCACGAATTTAACCCTGCAACCCAGGCGTTTGAGTTTATCTCGATATTTACCATAGTGTCAGGTCTTGCGTGGGCGTTCGGATACTTTGGTCAGCCGCATATTCTTCCCAGATTCATGGCTATTGAAAAACCCGAGGCAATCCCGCGTGCCAGAAGAATTGCTATGGTCTGGGTTATTATCTCAATGGCAGCAGCAATTTTCATCGGTCTGGTCGGTCAGATATTCTTCAGCACGCCGCTTGCTGACTCTGAAACAGTCTTTATTGATATGACCGGAGGAACGCTTGGGATAATTCCGTTCGTTGCCGGTATCGTCTACTGTGGTATCTTAGGGGCAATTATGAGCACTGCATCCTCACAGATGCTTGCAGCCTCGTCATCAATCTCCCAGGATCTGTACAAGACCTTCTTCAGAAAGAAAGCATCGGACAAGGAGGTCCTGCTGATCTCCAAGTTTGCGGTTCTGCTTGTTGCAGCTATCGCCTTTACGCTTGCTCTTGATCCGAACAGTTCTGTATTCGGTATTGTGTCCTTCGCATGGGCAGGGTTCGGAGCATCCTTCGGTTCGGTTATCCTGGTGGGTCTTTTCTGGAAGAGAATGAACTGGCAGGGAGCCTTGGCAGGTATCATCGGAGGAGGTGTTACTGCCTGTGTGTGGTACTTTGTTGTCGAAGGTATCTTCGGAAATCCGCTCTATGAGATGGTTCCGGGAGTTATCGTATCCCTCCTTTGTATCTTTATCGTCACAAAGATTACAACTCCTCCGTCAAAGGAGGTTACAGACCTCTATGACGAGTACAAGAAGGATCTTGGTGACCAGAGGACGTAAAAGAGCTGAGGCTCTTT
>JAUNXT010000032.1:1277-11123 GCA_030539655.1 Methanocorpusculum sp. | reverse complement strand
AACAACCCGCTGAACAGCTGTATTTTTTAGATTCAGATCCTTCCCGCTTTCGAGAGCATCCCCGCGGTTATAACCTGCCCCGCAGAGATACACCCGTCGCCGAACGGATACCGCGGATTAATAATACACGGGCATCCTCCCTTTTCCATCTCCGCAATTATCGTCTCCCGGATGGTACGGTTTACAGCAACCCCGCCGGAGAGAGCGGATTTTCTGATACCTGTTTTCTCCGCGGAAAGAAGTGCAAGGCGTGCGATTCCTTTTGCAAGCGTCTCCTGCACGGATGCTGCGATATCACACACATCAAGGCCGTCTTCCATCATCGAGTATGCCTCAGAGAGAAGGGCTGAGGTCGAAAGAACAAAAGCCCCGTCCGAACCTGTTGTAATTGTGATATCCATCGGCTGGGGAACACCGCGGAATGCATACGCCTCCAGAGTCATCGCGGGCTCACCGTCATAGGTATGTTCGCGGCAGATGCCAAGAAGGGCTGCCGCTGCATCAAGCACACGCCCGGTTGAGGTCGTTACAGGAGAGTTAAACCTGCGGGCGGTCATCTGCTTTAAGACCGAAAGAGAGCTCTCACTCCAGCCCCTGTTCTGCAGGAGCGTGAGTATCTCATCTCTCTGGAGAATGCCGTAAAGCATCCGCTCGGGGAACTGTGTTGCAAGGTCTCCTCCGGGCATTAAGACCTGCTCCAGATGTCCGCATCTGACATATCCGTTTACGGGGTCGCCTGAGAGAATCTCCCCTCCCCAGATTGCTGCATCGTCACCGTATCCGACACCGTCTACTGCAATCCCCACGACCTCTTCCTGCGTAACAGAGGCGATATGTGCCTTGTGATGCTGAACCGGACAGAGAACAGCCCCCGTCTCCTCTGCAAGCTCCTGGGCGGTGCGGGTGCTTAAAAACTGCGGATGCAGATCGTGTGCGATGATCTCCGGCTTTGCCCCGGTAAGGGATGTGAGTTTTCCGATGGTTTCTTTCAGATACGCGACCGTGGCAGGGTTTCTGATGTTTCCGATATGCGGGGATGTTATGAGGAAGTTTCCTTTATAGATACTCGCGTTCGCGTTGAGCTCCGGCCCTACCCCTAAAATCTGCCGGTCCCCCAAATCCATTCTTGTCCTGAGCGGAGCGAGTCCGCGTGACAAGCGTATGATGTATCCGTCGCGAACCACCGAGTCGTCGCAGCGGTTTACAATCTCACGGTTGTGGGTTAAGATATAGGAGACAACGCCGCGTTTCCCCATCTTTTCGATGATGGTCTTTGTGTCTGTTATCATCGGTGTTCCGGGAGCGTTCGCGGACGTCATCACCAGAAGCGGGCTTTTGAGCTGTAAAAAGAGCAGATGATGCAAAGCGGTGTAGGGAAACATCACGCCTAAGTTGTGCAGACGGGAAAGCTCCATGTGTGAGAGGGGGTCAGTCTTATCCAGAATCGTTATCGGATGCACAGGGCCTGTCATCAGTTCGAGGTCCTTTTCCGAAGGAGGAAGGACATAGTCTGACAGGGACTTTTCCTGCATCATCACCGCAAGCGACTGATTGGGACGCCCGAGGATGTCCTTCAGCCGCTTTGCCGTGCTCTCAATACAGGCGATATGAAATCCTCCGATACCGCGGATTGCAAGGATTTCTCCTGCATCGAGCAGCTCTGCGGCACGCTGAATAGGACTATCCGTCTCAACGGGGGTGCCGTCTCCTTTCAGAAGCGAGAGCTTCGGCCCGCAGTGTTCGCAGGCAATCGTCTGGGCATGATGCCGTCTGTTTGCAGGGTTTGTGTAGTCCGCCTCACACGCTCCGCACTTCGGAAACTCGTTCATCACAGTCCGTTCACGGTCGTAGGGGACTGTGTGAATGATGCTGTAGCGGGGTCCGCAGTCCGTACACGAGGTTGCCCAGTAGCCGAAGTAGCGGCTTTTGGGGTTTGTCACATCCTCAAGACAGTGTTTACAGGTTGCAATATCTGCCGGAACGAACCCTGTCCGTGCCCCGTCCTGACTCGGGAGAATGGAGAATGTATCCGGGCGTTTTGCATCAGGGGACAGCGGAAGCGTCTCGACCGAATCAATGACCGCCATTTTCGGTCCTTTTGAAACCGCGTCCCGGAATGCCTCGAACGCATCCCCCCATGCATCGATTTCAACCTCGCTTCCATGGTTTATGACGGTGCCTGTTATATTGAAGGATGCTGCATTCGCATAGACAAACGGGCGGAATCCCACACCCTGAACGATTCCCCGTATGATGATTTTTCCGGACTGCATGCCTTTATTTTTCCCCGTGTATTTCTCTGTATTATTATTGGTTGTTATAAGGTTTAATAATTTTAGTAACTTTCAATCCGGCACCGAGCAGTTCCCCTATCTGCTTATGAAACGGCGGAACATCATTCTGCGTAATTATCCAGACCCTCCGGAGGTCCACCGCAAAATACTCATGAATCAGAAAATTCCTCAGCCGCCCGAACTGATGAAACGGAATTTCCGGGTGCTGTGCCTTATATTCGCGAGGAATTGCATGGACTGCCTCTCCGATGATTTCAAGGGACCGGATGACTGAATCGTGAATCAGAAAGTTGTGTCTGAAATCGTCGTAGGAGATGTGCTCCGAGATTTTTAAAATCAGGTCCGTTCTTTCATAGATGTGCCGGAGATACGGCATGACATCCTTTTTCATGGAAGTTCCGTCATAAGCCCGAACAGGCGGGCATCCTTTTTCACATACGGCAGGATACTGTCATCAAGATATTCGATTGAAACCATCCGCACATCCCGTCCGAACCGTTCCTCCAGATACTCCTGCAGTCCGATGAATTCATTCAGATTGCCTCTTCCCTCCGCAAAGAGGTAGAGGATGTTGATGTCAGAGCGTTTATTCTCATCCCCGCGGGCAACCGAGCCGAAAAGGCCGATTGTTTCAACCCCGAACCGTTCGCGAAGCAGGGGAAGGGACTGTTCGAGTCCGGCAAGAACCGTCTCTCTGATGCTGTGATAAACAGACATTTGATGAGGTAATATTGGTCGGATTCATATAAATGTATGATGATAGGGGAGAAGTCCGGAAAACAGATGACAAATGCAGTATTGCCGGATATTAAACGGGAAATCTGTTTTAATCATCCGAATGTGTTAAATCAGAGAGAGATAACCGGAAATACAAACAATTATAATATCACAGTTCAAATCTATATATGAGGAAAATCTTCATGCTAACATTGTCTGAGATTACCGCTGAATCCCTGAAGGATTCTGCACTCGGCACCTTTAAAAATCCGGGTACATGGATTCTTCTCGCGATTCTGACTGCAGTCGTTTTCTTTATCAGTGCACTGTTCCTCGGAGCACTGCCGATTGATTCCCCTGAGCCGCTCTCAGTGATTGGAATCATACTGATAATCGTTGCAGTCATCTGCTCACTCCTCATCATAGGAGTCACCATAAAACCAATGAGAGGCGAAAAACCCACTTTCAGTCACTTTGGAAAAACCTTCGGACAGGGATTTCTGATAACCGTCCTTCTCCTTATCTACACCATCGTCCCGCTGCTCCTTGCAGCATTCATCATCATAGGTGTAACCTCATGGGGATATCTTCTGGAAAATGAGCTGGACTGGTTCCTCTACATGATTCCGCTTGTACTCTGCTGGATTGCAGTTGCATTGATATTTATTGTCTGCAGCATCTTATGGCTTCCCGCAGGAGTTAACTTTACAAAGACCGGAAAGTTTTCCGCAGGACTCTCCCTCTCCCGTCTCTTTGATATGATTAAAAACATCACCTGGGGTAAAAGCATCTTAGGTGCAGTCTGTTTACTGCTGCTGGAGATTGTCCTCTTCGGACTGATTCTTCTTATCTCCTACATGCTTCTTCTGATTCCGGTTGCAGGAGTCGTTCTTGGAACAGTCTTTGCCGCACTCTTTATTCCGTTCTGCTTCATATTCCGCAGCGCATACTGTGCAAAACTCTTTGAGGGGGCCTGAAAATGACCGATAATGTTACAACTGAAACAACCTCCTTAAAGAAGGAGTCCGGCGGAATAATTCTGAAATCCCTTCTGATTGTTGCAATCCCGATTATTATCGGAAACCTCCTTGAAGCGGTTACCGAAATCGTTGATATGCACTTCATCGGAACGCTTGGAAACGTTGCAATGGCAGGAGCGTCTACTGCAATGTCTATTTCGATGCTTCTGATGATGCTCCTCTTAGGTGTCGCAATTGCTGTTGCCGCATACATCTCACGTGCGCACGGAATGGGTGACACGGAACATGTCGCATCGATTCTGACTCATGCCCTGATTCTTGGTCTGATAATTTCTGCGGTCATTGCAGTGGTTGGTATCTTCTTTACCGACAACATCATGAGCTTTATGACCCGCGGCGTTGCAGATACCGCAGCTGCAGGAGCGTCCTGGCTTCAGCCGATGCTTATCGGAACCGTTCTGATAATGCTGCTCTTCCTGCTCACTATCGCATTCCAGTCGATTGGAAAACCAATTGTTCCGATGTTTGTACTGCTCGGTGTCAACGTGGTAAATGCCATCCTAAACCCGGTTCTTATCGGTGTGATGGGTCTTCCGGGCTCTGCCTACGCAACACTTATCGCCCGCGGTCTCGGAGCGGTTGCTTTGATTGTTCTGATGTACACGCTTCCATCGGCAAAAGCCGCAGGACTGCGTTTTGCACGCCACTTCAAGTGGAACGGGAAGTTATTCGGTCAGATGGCGGCTGTCGCAGGCCCTTCCTCACTTCAGGGATGTATCAGAAACTTCGGTCTTATGCTCATGACCGCGGTCATTGCAGGGTACATGTCCCATGAGATTACCGCAGCATACGGTATCTGCACACGTACTGATATGATAGGCCTTATGGTTGCCATGGGTCTTGCACAGGCAGTCTGTGTCTTAGTAGGTCAGAACCTCGGTTCAGGCGATGTCAAGCGTGCGGAACGAACAGTCAGATACGCAGCAATTCTTACTGCGATTATTATGGCGATTGTGGCCGTTATCTTCATCACTGCAGGTCCTGCGATTCTCGCTTTCTTCGGTGCAAAAGGAGAGGTCTTATCCATTGGTCTTTCCTGGATGGCTATCGTTCCGCTCGCATCAATTCTTATGGGAACCGCGTTCACGTTCGGTTATGCTATGAACGGTGCAGGTCTTACGTGGCCGGGTATGATTGGAATTCTGGCAGGTCAGATTGCGGTTCCGGTCTCTGTTGCACTTTTCGCAGTTAACAACGGACTTCCGGTTGTTATTGTGTTCATCGGTGTGGCAGCAGGTATTGTGGTGAACTTTATCATCGACTTTGCGTTCTACAAGTCCGGAATGTGGAAGAGACGGACACTCAGACTCGAGTGAGAAATCCAATCTATTTTTTTTATTTTTTTTGTAATCTGCGAGCCATGTCCGAAAGACTGGACAGAGTACAGAATGGACTTGTGGTTTTTGAGGGAAAGGACCCGGAGAAGCTGTGTATCTCCATGGGACTTTACCGCTTTACCCTGACTTTACCTTTTCAGGGTAAAGTCCAAACATGCTCCGTTTACCTGTTCTAAGGGTATTATAATAATAATTAATATATTTATTATATCACTTTACCCTAATTCCGGGAGTAAGAGAGAGAAGAAGAGAAGAGAAAACTGAAGAACAGCATACCTCCCCTCTCTCATATTCCGAAGTAGGGTAAAGTCAGGGTACGTCAGATTTTTTAAGCCAATAAAAAAGATATTTTTCAAAACAAACTCTAAAAAGAGGAGTTTAGACTTTACCCTGAAAAGGTAAAGCAGGGTAAAGTCAGGGGGGACTTATACCGCGTATCTCAAACCCCAACCCCTTCCTGCATCTCATCCCGCTTCAGGAAACACCGCTTCTCAAACGAAAGCGTCGACATATCCACCACAAACGTCTCCGCAGGTGTAGGCGTGATATTCATCTGCTTCTGGAACGAGGTCTGCGACTGCCACGTACCCGCATTCACCCCCAAAACCCCGTGATACATGGTTGTCCCGCTGATATGGATATGCCCTGTATGGAGAATATCAGGAACATCACGGATAACAAGATGATCGGAATCGGTCACCAGAAGCGGAGTCCTCTGCCCGTAAATCGGAGCAAGATGCCTTCTCTGCAGCATCGCCTCCATCACACCCCCTGCATTATAATACGAAGCCCCCGGAATAAACTTAATCAGATCATCAATGCTTCGTCCGTGATACATCAGCGTTTTTACAGACTGAATACTTACGACACTCGGATTTTCCACAAACGTAACATTCTTCGGAAACTTCCCCCGAAACTCCTCCAGAAGAGCGGGCTGCGGCTCGGCACCCCGCACAGCATCATGGTTTCCGGGAGCTAAAATAATCTGCAGATGGGAGGGAAGCTCTGAAAGCATCTCCCCTACCGCATCGTACTGTTCATAAATTGTCTTGATATGAAGCTCCTTGTCCTGATCGGGATAAACACCGATTCCGTCAACCACATCACCGTCAATCAGGAGATACCCGATCTCCGGATTCATCTCAATCCAGTCGCTGAACCGGCCCCAGGCATCCTCAAGAAACGTATTGCTCCCGACATGAACATCAGAGATAAACGCCGCTTTTGCAGGCTCTTTCGGCGGAGAAAACACATGCCCTACCGGAATATCGGGGCGAATCAGAGTGTCTGCAAAAAGCATCGAGGAAGACATCCCGCCCGGGGAGGGGGGTGCAAGCTTTCCCTTAACACCGATTACCTCATCCGGGATAATGGATTCCGCCTCGCTGAACCCTTCGCGGTTCTTGTTAAAGAGGACACTGATAACCCCCGTCGGGTCCTCAATTTCCACGCGGCGGTGTCCCTTTGAAGTAGTGCCGACCGAAAAAACAATTCCGCAGACACCAATCTCCTCAACATCATGAAAACGGCTCCCCGGTCGTGTCAGGGCCTCAATCGGGACCGGGGAAATCCTTTTGCGCATCATCTGCGACAAAATATCATACCTTTCGCGGAAAAGCCTGCTCGACATCTCCGGTTCGGAGATGGGAACAGAGCTGTTCTCCCGCCCGAATAGGACCTCCGGAATAGGCGAGGGGCCGACAGAAAGCTTGTCGGTTCTCATCTGCATCATCCCGGGGACATCACGCGGCGTTACAACGGAAATCCCCTGCGGCAGAGCATTGATGATTGCCTCGATGACGCCGGAGCTTCCGCTCTCTGCAGCATATGTTACCACATCCGGATGAACCAGAAGTCCCGCATCAAGGAACCGTTGAACAATTACACGCTTATCCATTTACACGCTTATCCATACAACCCGTTACAGTGACTCAACAAACGTTTTTATACGCCGGACAGCAGTCATCAGTTTCTCACGGTCAACCGCATAACATGTTCTTACATGTCCTTTTCCTGAGGGGCCGAAGGCGGAACCCGGGACCACTGCAACCTGCTGCTCCTTTAAGAGCCGCTCTGCAAACTCCTCGTCGGAAAGGCCTGTCGACTCAATCGACGGGAATGCATAGAAAGCTCCCTGCGGCAGATGACAGGTAAGCCCTATCTCATTTAAGCCATTGACAAACAGGTTTCTTCTGATGCGGTACTCCGCAGTCATCGCATTCTTTGCCTCCTCTCCGGACTTCAGCGCCTCAATTGCCGCAAACTGCGAGGCGGTAGGAGCAGACATCATAACATACTGGTGAATCTTCAGCGCCGCATTGCAGATCTCCTCCGGTGCACAAAGATACCCGAGGCGCCAGCCGGTCATCGCATACGCCTTGGAAAAACCGTTTAGGGTAATCGTCCGCTCATAGAGGCCCTCGACGGAGGCTGTTGCCGTATGGCGCCCCTCGTAGGTGAGTTCGGCATATACCTCGTCAGAGATGATTAAAAGGTCATGGTCGATTACAACATCTGCTATAGCCTTTAAATCATCCCGCGTCATAACACCTCCCGTGGGGTTGTTCGGGAAGTTCATGATAAGGACTTTGCTCTTCGGAGTAATCTGCTCCATTAAGGCATCCGGGGTAATCTTAAACTGATCCTCGGCACGGCACGGAAGAGGTACCGGGCGGCCTCCGGCAAGAAGAACCTCTGGGTGGTACGAGACAAAGCACGGGTCGACGACTAAAACCTCGTCACCCGGATTTACCACAGTCCGCACAGCAACATCGAACGCCTCGGAGACACCTGTTGTAAAGATGATTTCAGACGCGGGGTCGTATGATACATTATACCGCTTCTTCAAATCCTCCGACATCAGAGAGCACAGCTGCGGAAGACCGCGGTTTGCGGTATACATTGTTTTTCCCATCTCAATCGAGGAGATTGCAGCTTTGGAGACCGCATACGGCGTATCAAAGTCGGGCTCTCCCACACCAAGACTGATAACATCACTGCTGTCCATCGTAAGCACAAGGTCAAAGAACTTGCGGATTCCCGAAGGGGGAATGGACGCTGCGACATCTGCTACAAAGTTTCGCATGATAGCCTCAGAACGTTATCAGCTGACGGTCACGGTGTCCCTTTGAAAGCAGAGGAACACCCTGCATCTTATATGTCCGCATAATAATCTGCGTCATCGTCTCTTTGACCCCGTCAATGGAGGCAATCTGCTCGGCCACAAAACGGGAGACCTCGGTCATGGTCTTTCCGCGAATCGTGACCTGGAAGTCATAGGTACCTGTCATAAGACAGATGCTGTCAACTTCAGGGAAGCGGGAGATTTTTTCTGCGATTCCATCGTACCCGAGACCCTTTTCCGGAGTGACTTTGAGTGATAAGACAACCATAACACTGTCATCTCCCAGTGCCGAGTAATCGACAACTGCCGTGCAGCTCCGGAGAATTCCCGCCTCCTTTAAAGCGGCTATGCGGGACTCAACCTCGCTCGCGGAGATCTCAAGGATACACCCGAGCTCTGCAGAAGAGATACGGCTGTTCTTTGTCAGTTCATTTAATAAAACTGTGTCCTTTTCATCCATGATTTTTACCTCAGTATGTTTTCCTAAACCTTTTATGTAATTTAATTTTGTTCTGCTGCCTTATCAGGTTCTCTGTTCCTTCGTATATCTGTTACCGTATTAACGATGACAGAATACTGCATTCCATAAACCGCGGCTCGTTCATAATCACTCTTCTGATTTCATTCGTCGGCTTGTCGAAATAAATTTCAGTCGTTCTCCCGTGTCTTCCGTAGGAGACCACACGGGATGAGACGATACCAAGCATCGTCAGATCGTTAATCAGCTCCGAGACACGCCGGTGACTTAAACTGTCCGCATCAAGCTCTTTTACCAGATCACGATAGATTCCGACAACCTGACCGCTGGTAAAGACCTTCTGCCCGGAGCCTGCCAGAAGCAGCATCGAACTTAAGACGATCTTGCTCTGCACCGGAAGTGTCTTGACACATTCGCTCATCGTATCTGTTTCAATACTCTCCTGTGCTGCTGCAACATGCCGCTCCTCAACGTGCGATGCCCCTTCACGCTCCGCAAGTTCACCCGATACACGCAGAAGATCCAGTGCACGGCGTGCGTCACCATGTTCCTGTGCGGCGCGGGCGGCACAAAGCGAGATGACATCATCTGATACTGCTCCTTCCAGGAATGCAGTCTGAGCACGCTGCTTTAAGATATCTGCAAGCTGGGCTGCGTTGTACGGCGGAAACACCAGTTCCTCTTCTGAAAGCGAGGAGAGAACTCTCGGGTCCAGAAAGTCCTTAAAAGTCAGGTCATTGGAGATGCCGATGATGCAGACTCTGGATTTTGTAAGATCGCTGTTGATTCTCGTAAGACTGTAGAGCGTATCGTCTCCGCTTTTCTTGACGAGCTTGTCGATTTCGTCAAGCACAAT
>JAUNXT010000032.1:0-1177 GCA_030539655.1 Methanocorpusculum sp. | reverse complement strand
GGGTTTTGTTCATCTGTCATATCTTATCTTTTAGCTTTATTTCCATAATAAGATAATGTTTCGCGAGTGGAGTGGGTGGGGTATATTTCCACTGGAGATAAGGTTTTTTTCTGATTGTATTCTGAGGTGGATATATATGACGCAGGACTTTTCGGGGGGAGATAGCGGAACCCCTTTGTTTCGAGTGGAGACAGTGGAAAATCGAGAGGGGGGAGATCTTGTAAAATGCGCGGAGGTAACTATGGATTGTACCTTCTGCAGCTTTTTTATCTCCACCAGGTTATAAGAATGAGATCCTGTTGTTCTTTTTTTCTTTTGAATGAAAATACCCTCTGATTATTGGTCATTTGGAGGATGTTTTCATCAGGATACTTGAGACAACGTCTTATGGAGCTTCTTTTTCCTTCTTACTTCTCTTTTTCGTCTTCTTTTTGTTAATTATTTTTATTTAAAAAACTCTTATAATAAAATAGAAACGTTTATATTATCACAAACCAAAGTAATTATGAATAAAAAAGTAAATCATCATCTCACGTGTTTTTCACGATGATGATAAAAAAAACTTCCAGACGAAACAAAGGGGTCTCCCTCCTCTCACAGATATCCCACAGCCTTCCCCTCCCTTTTACCCTAATTATTTCCCCTCTAGACCTATCCTGCATAATCTATCCTACCACAAAATCCTTCCTTCCCTCCTCCTAACCCTCCCTCCAATCGAAGTAATCCCCTCCTTTTCTTCCCTTTTCATCTGAACTCCTTCACTCCCCCCTCCTAACCCTCCCTCCAGTCGAAGTGATCCCCTCCTTTCTTCCCCCGGATCCCTTCTCCCCCTCCTCAAACCCCCTCCAGTCGAAGTAATCCCCCTCTTTCCTCCCCCCTTACCTGAACTCCTTCAGTCCTTCCTCCTCAAACCCCCTCTAGTCGAAGCAATTCCTCTTATTCCCTTTATTTTTCTTTTAACCAGAAACTGCAGCCAGGTACAACCAGCAACCGATAACTAACAACTGCAGACAACTAACAACTTAATATGTCTTCAAAACAAACACAATACTCCATTTTATGACAGAGCCTCTGACAGAATCACAGCAGCCTTCCTCTGCTCCCCTCTCCTCCTCTCCCTCCTCTGCTGCACCGGCCTCCGCGGTCAGGCAGCATAAAGTCCGGACTCATGGACGAT
>JAUNXT010000031.1 GCA_030539655.1 Methanocorpusculum sp. | reverse complement strand
AAAAACAGGGATTCAGGGCGGTTCAATCATTCGTCGGGCGCCGAAAATAAATCACACAACACAGAAAAAATACCGGAACCCGTAAACAAAAGAACAAAAAAATAAAAAAAATTTACTCGTAAAGCTGACACTCGTCAATCTTAGTATAAGAAACGAGCTCATCCTTACTGAAATGAAGCGCAATCTCGCGTGCGGCACTCTCCGGTGCATCGCTTGCGTGGATTACATTCTTACCGACAGATAATGCGAAGTCACCGCGGATAGTGCCAGGGGCTGCCTCTGCCGGTCTGGTCGAACCATTCATCTTACGGACCTCGGCAATCACATTCTCTCCCTCGAGAACAAAGCGGAAAACAGGTCCGCTCATAATGTATGCCTTCATTCCGGGATAGAACGGCTTGCTGACATGCTCAGCATAGTGCTTGTCAACAACCTCATCGGAAAGGGTGCCGAACTTTGCTGCGGCAATCTTAAACCCTTTCTTCTCAAACCGTGAAAGAATCTCACCGATAAGTCCTCTCTGGACTCCGTCCGGCTTAACCATCACGAAAGTCTGCTCCATCGTCTTACTCCTTTCCGCGTGCCTTTCTGCCTGCTGCAGTCCATGCAACACGGCGCGGGATTCTGCCTAAGTTGTAGTTGCTCTGGCATTTGGAGGAACAGAAGTAAAAGACAGCACCGTCCTTTCTTACAAAGAGCTTGCCCGTTCCCGGCTCAAGCTGCTTTCCGCAGTAGCTGCAGGTGTATACGTCAACCATTTATCTCACCGTCTCGAAAGTTTCTTTGCTTCACGTTCTGTCTCAAGGAGCATCAGAATATCACCCTCACGGATAGGACCGAAAGTGTTGCGGGTGATGATGCGCCCCTTGTTTACGCCGTCGAGGACTCTGCACTTAATCTGGGCTGCTTCGCCGTGCATGCCGGTAAGTCCGATGACCTCAATGACTTCTGCTGGCGTTGCGTCGTCTGCCATGGGCTTATCCTCTCAGTGCCTTAATCTGGCCGGCGAGAGCGTCAACAATCTCTTTGCCCTTTCCGGATTTAACGATTGCAACTGCTGTACATCCGACAGAAAGTCCGCATGCGGCCCCAAGGTCTGCCTGCTTGGAGATGAAGATAAACGGAATCTCTTTCTCGTCTGCAAGTCCCGGGATGTGCATGACAATCTCTTCAGGGGAGACATCTGCGCCGATTAAGACAATCTCTGCAGTTCCGCGCTCGACAGCTTTGGTTGCCTCGTTTGCGCCTTTCTTAATCTTTCCTGTGTCGCGTGCAAGCTCTAATGCTTCAAGAGCCTTGTTCTGGAGATCCTCCGGAACTTCAAACATCTGGTAAATCTTACCCATAGTAATCACTTCACTCAGGGGTGCCAACCCCCTCATAGCTCATCAGCGGTTATGAAAAATGATACGACATTTTTACATGTCCGTTAAAGAGTGCTGTATATGTTGGATTTGTACACGTTTAAATGTATGGTTTATCCTTCCCGGAAAAACAACAGGGAAATACGAACATGTACCCCTGCTTAATTCCTCAGACAGCCCGCAGGAACGATGAAAACCCCGTCATCCCGGTATGCATACCTGCCGGTCCCCGTAATCACCATCTTAAAGGCAGGGGCCTTCATCTTCGAGGTATCAATGAGACTTTCAAGTGCATTCAGCGTGGATATCCCCTCACGGACCGCAGACTCCCCGCCGAGTTTAATCTCGGCAAGACCATACGAACCGTCACGCAGATGAATAACCGCATCACACTCAAGACCATTCTTATCACGATAGTGATACACAGTCCCCCCCATGGCATCCGCATACACCCTCAGGTCTCTTATACACAGGTTCTCAAAGAAAAGTCCCATCGTGCGAAGGTCTCCTATCAGGTCACCGGGTGAAAGACCAAGTGCCGCTGCTCCGATAGAGGGGTCAGTGTAGTATCTCGTATCTGATGTCCTGACAGCCGTTTTCGACCGGAGGTTCGGATTCCACGCCGGAGCATCCTCAATAACAAAAATCTTCTTCAGTGCATCGATATATGAATGGACAGTCACCTCGGAGATTGGTATGCCTTCATTTGCCGAGATATCCTCAATGAGCGTCGGAATCTTTGTCTGCGCTGCCACAGCCCTCGCATATGAGCGCATAAACCGCTTCACCCGCTCAGGGTCCTTTCTGATGCCGTCAGCACCAGAAATATCAGCATAAACGACCGAATCATAGTAATCCGCTGCCTGCTGCAAAGCAACACGCCTTGAACATCCGATGGATTTCGGCCATCCTCCCCGGCAGATAAGAAATGCGGTCTCCTCAAGTGATATGTCACACGTCCCGTTCACATCACTGTCGCCGGCGAACAGAGAGGAAAGCCGTACCGAGCCGTTTGATTCCCCCGATTCAAAAAGAGACATCGGCCTCATCCGGATTCTGCCGATTCTCCCGGTCCCTGAATGCAGAATCTGCGAGGTGTCCCCCGGGGTTACCGATCCTGTCAGGATGAACTGGCCGAAGGCATCTCTTTTATCCACCTCAAACCGCACGGCATCCCAGAGCTGCGGAGCGGTCTGCCACTCATCAATAAGGCGCGGAACCTTCCCTTCCAGAAGCGCCGAAGGTTTCACCCCGGCGAGTCTCATATTCTGTTCACGGGCGTCAGGGTCCTGCATATACAGAACACTTGCGGACTGATGGAGGGAGGTAGTTGTTTTTCCGCACCATTTTGCCCCCTCGACAAGGATTGCTCCTTTTCCCTCAAGGCGGTCTTTCAGGAGGGTATCAGCTATTCTCGGGCGGTATTTTTCCATAGTGATTACTCAGGGTTATCTGTGTATGTATATTACTTTGTTGTTTGGCGTATTTTTACTTTGCCGTTTGGCTCGATTTTACTTTGCTGTTTGGCTCGATTTTACTTTGCTGTCTGGCGCCTGCCGGTACGAGGATATTACAACAAAGGGAGACTCTGCACACTATCGGTGAAATCAGCTACACCCGCTGATAAATCGCGCACCCCGGGGTGGAAAAGACCATCAAAAGCCCTTCATCAGGCAGAGAAACCTGATAGTTTGCCTGCTCTACCTCCCCGACAAACAAATACTTCACATTATGTTTATCCATAAGGGATACTGTACGCGCCGGATTTTCATACATCTCTTTCAAGTCCGCACTGACCTCACTGATTGTCCCATTGTCCGGCCTCCACATCATCTCATGCCCCGCCCACCCGAGAGGTGTCGTAAGACCGGTAAGAGCAGAGATACGCGAAGAATACTGATACGAGGTCCCTGCGGCCTCCGCGACCACGTCCGAAGGCGCCGCATGCTCTTTGAGCCAGGCAATACCCAAAGCATCCGACGGATGTTCGGAAGACATCCACGCAGCCCCGTCAAGCGTCCCCCCGTTTCCGTTCGAAAACCCGAGTGCGCACCCGGTAAGAACAACAATGACTGCAAGATACACAATACCTGCCGCCGTCAGAAACCGCTTTCTCGAAACCCCTGCAAACCTTCCCCTTATCCATCTTCCAATCATCATAAATGCGGACGACCCGAGAATAAACCAGCAGACAAACCCGATCTTAAACACTGTATTCATCCGCTCATACGGGTCTCCCATATAGTCATTGAGATAGAATATTTCCATCAGAATCAGCAGGATACAGCCTGCTGCCGCGAAAAATGTATCCACGTGCTTATCTTTTTTAAGCAGAAGCAGGAGAAGAAGGAACAGGCAGACTCCTGCAGTGCCGTATCCGAAGAAGAAGAGAACAATCGGAATGATGACGAGCCACCAGTATTTCTTCAGGGTCTTCATACAGTCCAGGAAAACGATGAACAGCAGGATTCCCCACACCCCGAGGAAAAGCGGCAGTGCAGAAGGAGATGATACAATGCCGATGCCGTCAATTGAGGATACGCCGGATGAAAACATCGACAAAAGATACGGCGCATAGGAAAGAATTGAGAGGAACGGCACGAGTACAAGCGGCAGAATATCATGAAGGGAAATCCCTTCGCGGTCGCGGACCATCAGGAAAACCGCAACCCCGGCTGCTGCAAGATAGAGCGGTGCGTACACCAGCACATCCCACGCATTCATCGCAGGCATTGTCCCGAGCGAAAGGGACAGAAGGACTGCAAGAAGATACTTTCCGTAGACCGGAATCTCCCGCCATTTCACGAGCAGAACTGTCAGGAGACAGATGAAAAGAAGCTGGTTAAAGCAGCCGAGCACGTGTGCGTGCGGGTCGCCGAAGATAAACGAGAACAGCGGATATTCGTTGATAGTCTCCGACGGGACACTACCGATTACCCGCGTGGAGTTCCAGAATGCCGTGGTGATTCCCTCCCCAAGTGCGAGCCGCACAAACAGGGCGATGTTCGGGATAAGGAGGACGAGTGTGGGAATCCAGGCACGTCTCCGGTCAAATAAGCATGCTCCGACGGAGTAGGCGGAGACTGCGGCAAGGCCGAAGACCAGGGGGAGCATCAGGTTAAAGACGACGGTGTTGCTCCCGAAGGCGAGAATGCCTAAGACTCCGCACATCCAGTGTCCTAAGTAGTAGTAGACGGTTAAAGGAGCACCTCCCAACCACGGGTCTGCCGGGGTGACCACGGGGTTGTTCATGATGCTTCCAAGGAATGCCGCATCCATGAACTTTTCGCCCGAGGGAATGATTCCCGGATAGGCAAATCTTACCGCAAGGAGCAGCACAAATCCCGCTAAAAAGATGACATCAAAGACCGCGTTTGACTTTATCTCGGAAAAGGAAATCTGTTTTTTCCAGATGGCAAAACCAAAAAGGACCGCAAATGGAATTAAAGCAAGCTGTACCGGAAGCTGCAGGAGACCCAGATACCATGAGATGAGAGTGAGCAGAAGAATCGATACCGGATATGCGAGGCCGTAGTAGATTTTCGGAAGCGCAGGCCGGAGGTAGGGGTAGACTGCAAGCTGACAGAATTTGACAATAACGAGAAGAAGGAGGACGGTGAGTGCCTGAAACTCAGCTGCCATCCTGGTCTTCCTTTATGCTTTTCTTCCCCTCTTTGAAGAGACGCTTCATGAGAGAGACCGACCAGTCGCCGAAGACGGCAAGGCTGATGATACCCCCTCCGATGGTGACAAGATTTTTAATCAGATGGTCGATGACCGCGATAAGGGTGGCAGATGCTGCAGGAACGCCGCCGATTCCAAGGACCACAGCTACTGCAAGCTCGTATGTTCCGATTCCTCCCGGGGTAATCGGAATCGCCTTTACGAGGTTTCCGATAACAACCGCAAGGACAACGAGCATAAATTCCACGCTGCAGCCGAACATCAGAGCTGTTATCCAGCAGACAAGAACATCAATCATCCATGCCGCGGCTGATGAAAGGGTGAGAAGGATGAAGGTCTTAGGCGATGCGGAGACCTGACGGAACTGTGCAAAAATCTCCAGGACTTTTGCAAGGATTTTGTTCTTCGCATGAGCTTTTCTGATGAGAAAGAGGAAGACGATTCCAAGGACTCCTGCGACAAGCACGCCGCAGATGAGCCAGGAAAACCAGGCATATTCAGGCGGGATGCGGGTGAGGACAAAGAGGATGGAGATAAGCCCTAAGAGGGCTACAACCAGTATATCATAGACACGCTCCGCGGCAAGGGAGGTAAATCCCGCGGTGTAGGTGGTTTTTTTCTCGTGCTTTAGGATAAACATCCTGACAAAGTCTCCGAGGCGTGCGGGGACTACAATATTTGCGGTCTGCGAAACATAGATGCAGGCCGAGGCGAAGGGGATTTTGACTGCAGTCCCTAACCGGCGCAGAATCTCTTTGTATCTGAAGCCGCGGACAAACCAGCATATGACGCAGAGGACGACTGCTGCTAAAAGAAAGAGCGGCCAGAGGGGGACAACTGACTGAATCGCGGTGCTGATATCTCCCCAGACGCTTGCGAGCATAAACACCAGGATGCCCACCGCAATTACAATCGGAACCGCAATCGCACAAACCTTCTTCCACATGACCTTTTCCCTCTTTTTTACTTCCTGCTGTCTTTCAGTCTCCGGCGCAGACGCAGGATGTCCCCTCCCATCGAGAAGACGTCTTTTACCTTAACGGTAGTACCGACACCTTCCGTCCACTGCACAGGAAACTCTTCGATACGGAGTCCCTCACGCTCTGCGAGGATGAGCGACTCGGTATCCCAGAACCAGTGGGGGGCTTCTATTTTTTTGACGAGTTCGCGCAGGACCTCTGTTTTGTATGCCTTAAAGCCGCACTGGTGATCCGAAAGATTGCTTTTAAGGAGGGTTCGCACAAGGAAGTTGTAGCCTCTGCTGGTGCATTCGCGTTTTGCGCTCCGGGTAATGGAGCTGTCCTTTAAAAGCCGTGAACCGGTTACAACATCCGCTCCGTTTTCGATGCGGGAGAGGAGTTCGGACAGGTGTGTCAGGGAGGTTGCAAGGTCTACATCATAGTAGCAGAAGATGTCTCCTTTGGCGACAGAAAGTGCCCGGTTAAGAGCGTTCCCTCGCCCCTGACGTTTGTCCGAGTGGAGGAGGCGGACACGCGGGTCTTTTTTCTCCCACTCTTCTGCTGCTGTGCGCGTTCCGTCGGTGGACTCGTCTTCCGCGATGATAAGTTCAAACGGGCGTCCGAAGGCGGTGAGTGCTTCGACGGACTCAGGGATCGCACGCTTCAGGGCGTTTACGTCGTTATAGACGGGAATTACTGCAGTAACAAAAGTCATGCTTCTGATGTCTCCTCTCTTATGTCGGCAAGAAGCTGTTCTGCGGCGCGGATTCCGGCCTTCAGGGACCCTTCCATGCTGCGTTCGGGATAGTTTTCCCCGGAAAACATTCCTGCAGAGTAGAAGTGTTTTCCTAAAACAAGGGGCGGGATGCGTTTTTTGTATCCGGTCTCAAAGACAGGTCCTGCGAGCCGTTCGATGTATAAATCCGCGTGGCTGATGTCAGATTCCTTTAAGCCGAAGCGGCGTGTAAAGTCAGTTATCATCCGCTCTTTGAGGTTTTCCGGGACATCTCCTGTAAAGTAGGAGGCAAGGTATGCCACATGCTCCCCGTACCACTCATACGGGGCAAAGTTGGTGTGGACGACGACCGCGCCGTAGGGGGCCTCTTCGCCCATGTTTGTCCAGTAGATGCCTGCAGCGGGGTCTCTCTTTAAGCCCATCGTAAGACATGCCGCTCCCTGATAGGGGACCTTCGGGCACTGCAGCGCGTGCGGGGTTTTGCAGATTTTTCCCAGCTCCTGCGGGGGAAGGGTTGAAATGACCGCGTCAAATGCCTCACCGTTGATGAACCATTTTCCGTCTTCGTATGCAATTGAGGTGACCGGGCATCCTGTTTTTATGGTGCATCCTTTTTGCGTCAGCAGGGAGCAGAAGGCGTCTGTTAAGCGGTGCCAGCCGCCTTTGAGATATCCCAACCGCTCTCCTTCCGTGCCGCGGTCGGAACGGATTGCAATTCTGCTCATAAGCCACGCGGCAGAAACCGAGTCCGCTTTCGGCCCGAATTTGCTCCTCAGAAGCGGCGCGAAAAATGCCTTGTAGACGCCGTCTCCTACTTTTTCCTTAAGATAGGAGGCGGCCGTGACCGAATCGAGCGCGTCCGCGTCGAATTTTCGTGCGCTTAAGACGAAGAATGCGAGGCGCACTTTCTGCGGGAGAGTAAGCGCGCCCCATTTCAGAATCTCCGACGGGGTCGTAACCGGCTCGAGTTTTCCTTTTGCATAGTATCCGGTTGAACCTTTGAGCCAGAGGAGTTCGTCTTTTAATCCCAGTTCCTCTAAAAGGGCAAAAAGGACCGAATCTCCCGCAAAACAGTGGTGATAGAGGGTTTCGAGGCGGTAGCATCCGTAGTTTTTCGATGCCATGCATCCTCCTGCAGAGTCGTATTTTTCAAATATTGTGCACTCTGCAGCCCCGTTTAGCGTATGTGCGGCGGAAAGCCCGCAAAGTCCTGCTCCGAGGATTCCTATCTTCATTGTACATATACATTTTTCTCTGATAGATAAGAAAGTTTTTGACATATGCTCTCCTACCTAATAATGGTCATTAATAGTAGTCATATATATTTAATGACGTACAAACATATAACTGATTAAAAGGTGTCAAACAAACTATGAGAGTATTCTTTATAGGATTTGGACAGGCAGGCGGAAAACTGGTGGATATGTTTCTGGCCCAGGACCGGAAAACAGGAGCCAACAGTTTCCGCGGAATCATCATTAACACTGCCCGCACCGACCTGATGGGTGTCAAAAACATCCCGATGGAAGACCGTCTCTTAATTGGTCAGACGAGAGTCAAAGGCCACGGTGTTGGTACAGACAATGTAACAGGTGCCAAGGTTGCCGCTGACGAGATCGATACGATTATCAGCGCGATTGACCGGAGAGGTACCCATGATGTGGATGCGTTTGTCGTCTGCGCAGGTCTTGGAGGAGGAACAGGTTCCGGAGGAGCTCCGGTGCTCTGCCGCCACTTAAAACAGATTTACCGCGAGCCGGTGTATGCGTTAGGTATTATTCCTGCTCCGGAAGAGGGACGTCTCTACTCGTTAAATGCGGCCCGCAGTTTATCCACACTGGTCAACGAAGCAGACAATGTGATTGTCTTCGACAACAGTGCGTGGAAGAACGACGGTGAAAGCGTGAAGAGTGCATATGAGCGCTTAAACGAGGAGATTGTCCGCCGGTTCGGCGTTCTGTTCCGCTCGGGAGAGGTCGGAAAGTACGGTGTTGGTGAAATGGTAGTTGATTCCAGTGAAATCATCAACACTCTGCGCGGCGGAGGTATTTCTTCCGTTGGTTACGCTATCAGCGAGGCGATTCCGAAGAACAGTTACGCAGGAAAGCCGAAGTCCGGAGGTATTTTCGGCATGCACAAGAAGGGCAAGACGGCAGAGCCGCATGTGGACATCACAGGCGACGATAAGTCCGCAAAGATTATCGGTCTTGTGCGCCGTGCAATGCTCGGACGTCTGACGCTTCCGTGTGATTATTCGACTGCAGAGCGTGCTCTGGTACTTGTTGCAGGACCGCCGGGAGAGCTTGACCGTAAAGGGGTTGAAAAATCCAAGAACTGGGTTGAGGAAAACATCGCAGGCGTTGAAGTGAGAGGCGGAGATTATCCGGTTGACAGCGGCTATGTGGCAGCTGTGGTGCTTCTTGCAACCATCGGCAATGCACCGCGTATCCGTGAGCTGATGGATCTTGCAAAGGAAGCAAAGGAAGAGGTCGTCAGGTCCCGCGAGCGGGCTGCAGCACCTTCGATGTTTGATGACAGCGAGGTTGACCCGTTATTTGAGTGAGGCATAAAATGAACGTAAAAAAAGTTATAACTATTGCCCTTGCGGTGTTTGTTCTGTGCGCAGTCTTCTGCGGTGCAGTTTCCGCAATGAATGTACAGACCGGCAGTCTGGTAGTTAATCCAAGTGGTTCGCTTACAACCGGAGATACAATTTCTGCCACCGTTAATGTGGAAATCCCGGAAGGAACGTACAATGATTCAAGTTACCTCAATCTGTCGTCAGATCTTGATGCGGCAGACTGGTCGGTCGTCGTCCGGCGCGGGGGTGTGGATTCCACTACTATTTCCAATACCGGGAAATCGGTGACGATTACTTCGTTCGATATCAAATATCCTGAATCCATCATTCTCAGAATATCTGTCAATGGTATTGTAAGTTCCGGTTCTGCAGGTCAGAATATTACCGTGATGAAGATTGATTCGTATGAAAGATCAGGTCTCTCCACGTGGAGTTCACCATCTCAATATGTGTATAACAGTGCAAATCTCCCGGGAGAACTGGCTGTTCTTGAAAGTGATATCAATGCTCTTCAGGCAAGAATCAATACATACACCGGGTATGGATGGGATGTTTCCGAGGCACAGGCCCTTCTTGATAATGCCAAAACACAGTACCGCGATGCACAGTCTGCAGGTACCGATGATGTAAAGACCGCGTATTCGAGGATTGAGGCATCACGTACCTCCCTTAAGAATGCTACGATGAAGCTCGCGCTTGCTTCGCTTAGTCTGTCGCTTTCGTATACAGGTTATATCGATGATGTTATTGATTTGCTGTATGCAAAGGGGTGGAACTCTGAAGCAATGCTGCTTGATACGAAGAATTCGAATCTGAAGAATATCTATAACCAGCAGTTAACAATTTATAATGCAGGAAATCTTCCGGATGCGGTCACTATCGATACTCTGGCAGCGGATTCTATAAGTCTCTATAATGATGCACAGGTGTATAAGGATTCCTCGGATCATCCGTTTGCAGGAATTATGACTTATCTTCCCTTCATCCTGATAGGAATTGGTGCGATTGCAATTATTGTTGTTGTTATCGTTGTTATTGTCAAGAAGCGGAAGAACAGCTGGGATGAGCTCGGATAATCTTCATTTTCTGAAGACACCTTTATTTTTTTTTGTTCGTTTGTTCCGGCTCTGTTTTTCGCTGATTGTTTTGTTTGTTTCTTTTTTGTTTGTTCTGTTTCTCTGTCGTTTTCAAAGACCGCGGGTGCCGGGAATCTGATGGAGGGGGTTTATGGCTGAAGCAGGGCATTGGGTACGGCAGATGTTGTACCTGTTGTACCTGTATACGGGATACAGGGGCGGCAGTTGTGGAGGATGGTGAAAAAAGGAGGGGATAAACAGAGAGGATGGTGATAAGAGGAAGTGATATATTCAGCGGAATAGTCCGTTCATCTTCTCAACTGACTTTGCTTCGTCGTTTTTCTTCGTAAATGTAACTATGACATCTCCTGCCTGGAATATGAGGTCTCCGTTCGGAATTATGAGTTCTCCGTCTCTTCTGACGGCGACGTAGAGGATGTCACGTCCTCCGTCTACTTCACGGACGGTTTTTCCGCAGCCTTTTGATCCGTCAGCCACTGTTATTTCAAAGATACAGCCTCCTTCGATTGCGGTAAGTATCTGTGCATCGGGGTTTTCAAGCTCGATGATAAGGCTTCGTGCGGCGATTTCATCACGGTTTTCACAGATTCTGATGTCTGCTTCACGGAAGAGGTCTTCGTGTTCTTTTTCGTTGACGACTGCGATGGAGGTTTTTACATAACGCTTTGCGGTCATGCATGCCATGAGGTTTGCGGCATCGTCACCGGTTGCTGCAATGAAGGCGTCTGCCTGGTCAAGACCTGCTGCTTCAAGGGTTGTTTTGTCGGTTGCCGAGCCGCGGATGGACAGGAGGTCGTACTGCTCGGCAAGTTCCGAGCATTTTGTCTGGTCTCTGTCGATGACTGCGACGTTGTATCCTTTTTTTACGGCGAATTTGGCGAGTGCTTTGCTGATTCCGCTGATGCCCGCTATCACAATATACATATTAGTATTATTTGGAGTGGGATGGTTATAATACCTTGTATCCTTTATGCGGGGTTAATCCGGGGTGTTTTCTGTCGTTTCTCAGCCTTTTTCCGTGTCTTTTATGTGCCGTTGCGTTTCCCAGCAGCCGTGTCTCCTCATCGTCGGACTGTCGTTGTCTCCTTGTATGCTCTTTACCGTAAAGCCG
>JAUNXT010000030.1 GCA_030539655.1 Methanocorpusculum sp. | reverse complement strand
TTAAGCCGCTGGAGGGAATTGAACCCCCGGCCTGCTGATTACGAATCAGCCGCTATACCTCTAAGCCACAACGGCAAACTGCTTACATACATTGTCTGTCCGACAATAAATAGATTGTTAAGGATGTTCTTTACGAATATCCCTGAAGTGATGGTGCCCCGTCCTCTGCATGCCGTGCCGGAGATATCTCTCCGAACTTTGACTCATAGTCTTTAATGCTCTTTTCGAGAGCGCCCAAGAGTTTCTTCGCGTGCTGCGGACTGATAGCCACAAGCGCCTTTGCCTTTGCCTGATTTACCCCGGGGAGCTGGTGAATAAACATCATCGTAAACTCATCATCCTTAAAGGCAATCTGAATCATATTGCTGTACACCGGGTCAAGTGTCGGCGGAATCTGAATCTTAATCTCGTTTTGTGCCATAATAATTATAAATATAAGACGACAAATAATTTAATCCTTAGGATGTGAACCCGTGGAAAAATCCCATGACCCTTCAATTTCCGTAAGCGACATCGTACGCGCATCAGTATGCCCCATGCAGCTCTACCTCGCATCATCCTCCCCGAAGGAGTTTGCAGAACCTGTACGGTACTCTGCCGCAAAACAGCTCGCATGCCACTTAGGAGACACGCTGAATCCGGATGAGATTCACCGGGAGTTATCCTTCGCGCTTCCGGAGGCGGGCGGGGAGGCGCACCGTATCCTTGATGAAATGATTGAGGCCTGCAAAGCCGTACAGTTCCGGAGAGCAGAGGCATGCGATGTCCAGGCAGTATCGGAAAAATATCATATCCACGGAAGAATCGACCGGTTCTTCGGAGACGGTTTTGCGGTCATCAAAGGAAGCAGAGCGCCGCAGCACGGCGTGTATGCCGCAGACCGTCTGCAGGCGGTCTGCTACACCCTCTGCCTTGAGGAGATGTATGGAAAAGAGTTTTCCGCATCCGTTGAGTATCTCGGGTCAGGCACCGTCCGCCCGGTTGTTTTTTCCCCTTCTGACCGCAGGGTCTTTCTCGAGGCGTTAAAGGCTGCAGAGCGGGTGCACCGCGGGGAAATCCCGCGGGCAGTGAGAGGTGCGTACTGCAGACAGTGCAGATTTGCAGAGTCGTGCAGACCACTTGAAAAACCAATATCACTTTTTGACAGGATGCGGGGGAAGCGGTAAGGTTTTGCGGCAAACAAAACCTCTCCCAAACCCCCGTTTTTTTCCAAACACATAAACCGCTTCCCGACAAATACATTATCATACTATGCTCACCTTTGTCGGACTCGGTCTTTTTGATGAACAGGACGTATCTCTGCGCGGAGCAGAGGTAATCCGCAGTGCAGACACCGTGTTTCTTGAAGGGTACACCTCGGTGCTCATGGGTGCCTCTGTCGAAAAACTCGAAGCATTCTACGGGAAAAAGATTACCCTTCTGGGAAGGGAGGACGTCGAGGTGCATCCGGAACAGATTCTCGAGGCAGCACAACGCGGTAACGCCGTCTTTTTAACCGGCGGGGACTCTATGGTTGCAACGACCCATGCGGATATCAGAATACGCTGTGAGGATGCAGGGATTCCCACAAAAATAATTCACGGAGCATCCATCACAACCGCTGTCTGCGGACTTTCGGGCCTTCAGAACTACCGGTTCGGAAAATCCGTCTCAGTTCCCTTTCCCTACGGCAAATGGTTCCCCATGACCCCGATTGAGGTCATAAGCGAAAACCGTGAGCGAAACCTCCACACCTTGGTCTTTCTCGATATTCAAAGGGACAAAGAGCGGTACATGAAAATCTCCGAAGCGGTAGCCCTCCTCGAAGAACAGGGAGCACGAAACGGGATTTCCATCCCGCTCTTTATCGGAATTGCCCGGGCCGGGTCAAAATCCCCGGTGGTGCATGCAGGAGATGCTGAGGAGATGAAGACCTTTGACTTCGGAGGGCCTTTGCACATACTGATTGTTCCTGCAGAACTGCATGACATGGAACGCGAATATCTTGAGCGGTTTGCAGGACTGAAACCCCGATAAACAACGGTGAATATGAACAACAAAGAAATGAGCATCGAAGAACAGATAAAAGTATTCGCTGCAGCGGCAAAGGCAGCAGCGTCTGCAGTCCCAAAAGAGTCCGTCCTTGGAAAAACCGCAGCAGAGATTGCCGTGATGATATCATCCTATGCCTCTGATGCACAGGTTTTTTACCGGAAAGGAGACCTCGTAAATGCATTTGCCGCAGCTGCATACGGTCTTGGGTGGCTTGACTGCGGCGGATACCTCGGCTATATGAAGACAGCAATATCCGGATGCCCTGCGCTCAATCCGGCATTTCCAACTGAACTTATGGATAAACTGGAGGAGAAAACACACCGGTATCAGCGCATGCTGACAGGTGCTCTGGAGGCAGTCTCTGCAGCCCCGGATAAAGAAACAGCACCCGCAGCGGCCGCTTCTGAAATCTTTTGCACAGTAACCTCCGGACTCACGTACGGGGAAACATGTCTTCCGAAAGATATGGTCAATGCCTTATGCATCTTTTCCTACTGGTACGGGTGGCTTGACTGCGGTGTGCGTGCAGGTCTCTTTGTCATAACAGGCGACAGGCACCTCTTTACCATATAGACGTCAGTTCCCGTCAAAATCAAGCGCACGCTCGCGGGCTTTCAGATAGTCATTGTACAGCATATCGATTTTTGTATTCATCATCTTCTGTGTAAAGGGCTTGTTCTGCGGAGGAGGGGCGAGTGTAAACATCTGGTCATTGTACTCGATTGTAAGGCGTTTGCATCCTCCATACTCCGAGACCTCCATAACGATATCAAGGGCTGACACATCATGTCCAGAAAAATGTACACGCCCGTGTTTCTTGTCGATACGAAGCGCATTTTCCTGTGCATACTCCATCCGCTCCTTCATTTGCGCGAGTTTGCCGTTTCTGCGCTTCTCCTCGCGTGCCTGCTTCTTCAAACCAGCCTCATGTGCTTTGCACGCGGCATGATATGCTTTTACTGCATCTGCTATACGGTGCTCCGCGGATGTTATCTCTGCGGCGTCTGATGTATACGAGCGCAGAACATAAACCTCGCCGTTATAGGTCACTGTCAGCCGTTTTCGTCCGCAGTCTTCTCCCTCCGTTACGGATATGAGAGAGATAGGGACCGTTATGCCGCTAAAGGATGCCGTGTATTTTGCGGAATCGAACCCGATATGGTCAATCCGCTGCACTTCCCGGATCATTTTATGGTAATATGTCGTGAAAACATATAAATTAAGCGAAAGGAAACGGCAGATCCGGGATAGGAGATAAAAGAAAACAGTGTAAGGAGGAAAGCAGGTGGACAGGAAAGGGGGAGACTTCATAAAAATCCCTCCTCTCGGAATGAATACCCTACATTAAAATATCTACGAGTTCAATATAATACATGCCGTGAGAGGAGGGTTGGATGAAAACTGAGGTTCTGAAAAGCATTAAAGAAACCGAAGCCAAAAGTAAGTCCACAATCGAGGCTGCAGAGAAGGCAGCGGAGCAGACATTAGCTGCCGCAAAACTCGAAGCAGACAACATCATTGCAAAGGCGACAGCAGTTGCCGAGGACTACAAGAAGCAGAAACTTTTAGATGCACGGAATGTAGCAGCAGCGAAACACGAAGCTATCGTCAGACAGGGCAAAGCAGAAGCTGACGCACTGACTGCAGCAGGCGAGAAAAAGCTTGAGCAGGCTGTTTCACTGTTCGTAGAGCGGTTTAAGGAGAAACTGCATGTTTCAGCCTAAACCGATGACCCATCTGTTAATTGCCGCAGGCAAGGATCAGATGGCGTCAGTAGTGAGCGAACTTTATCGTCACCAGGTATTCCACATCACTGATTTTGTCGACCAGGGAAAAGAAGGATACGAAGGAGTAAAGATAGGGACACCTATGGAAAACGCAGGTGCCCTCTCGACTGATTTAATCAAAGTCAGATCCATCGAAAACGTATTCCAGACATCCCCCAAGACGCAGCATGACGTCCCCGTCCAGTCAGCAAACACGATTCGAGCAGCAATTAAAAAAGAACTTCCTAAAATCTCCGAGGAAGTAAATGCGCTCACGGCAAAGCGTTCGAATGCTGAGGCAAAAATACGGGAATGTGAACAGCGTATAGCAGAACTTACGCCTTTTGCGTTAATCCCTGCAGAACTCGAGTTATACCGCGGATATGAGAGTCTCTCTGTCTTTGCGGGATATCTTGAAAAAGACATCGAATTCGACTTCCCCTGCGAAAAATACTTCGCAGCAGTGGAGAAAGATACCGGATTCCTTGTTCTCTTTGTAGGAAAAGAAAATGCAGCAAAGGCAGAAAAAGCATTAGCCGATGCAGGCTTTACGGCATCAGCCCTGCCGAACGAGACAGGGACTGTTCAGGCAGCTCTTGACAAATACAACGCTGAACTGAACGCTGCAAAAGCAGGCGCAGAAGATGCAAATACCAAAGTTCTGGAATTAAAGGCAAAATACGCAGACCTCCTTGCAGCATGCGATGAGGTTCTGTCGTGTGATGTAGAACGCGCTGAGGCGCCCCTTCGGTTCGCAACAACCGAAGAGACATTCGTCCTTGACGGATGGGTGCCGTTTGACGACGTTGAAAAGATTAAAGCCGGGCTTAATCAGGCAGCCGGCGGAAAAATATTTGTTGAAGTTGATGAAGAAAACATCAACTATGAAGACGTACCGGTAGAGTACAACAACCCAAAAATCACAAAACCGGGTGAAGTGTTACTGGACCTGTACGCACGTCCGAAATACAGAGAACTTGACCCGACCATCATCCTTGGCATAATGTTCCCGATTTTATTCGGTATCATTGTCGGAGATGTCGGATACGGTCTTATCTACCTTATCATTACTCTTATCCTGCGCAAGTTTATCCTGCGCCTTGGTGACGTGGGTAAAAAGATTATGGGTGTTATGTACGGTGTGTCTATATCGACCATCGTCTTTGGTCTGATTTACAGTGAATTTTTCACCTTATCACTCTGGTGGCACCCTGTGCTCTTTGTAAGACACCTGCCGATAGGAGAAGTACATGCTCCAAATATCATGGACCTGCTTGTCTTATCCGTTGCACTCGGTATCATTTACATCAGCGTGGGTAGAATCTTCGGAATGATTAACCATGCAAGAATGGACCACAAAGGTCCGCACAGAACAAAAGCAATTCTGTCCAACCTCGGATGGAACTTTATGCTCTGGGGTATGTTACTTGCATTATTCTCGTTAATAGACTTAAACGCAGTCCTTGCAAAAGCGAACATGTTAGTCTGGATTCCATACATTCCCGGAACTGCAGGCACTGTAACACTCATTGTCGCTATCGTTATGTTTGTCGCAGGACTCGTCTTTGTTGTTAGAGAAAACCCGCTTGACCTTATGGAACTTCCAAGCAACCTGTTATCCCACATGTTATCCTTCTCTCGTATTGCAGCAATAGGATTATCCTCTGTGGCTATTGGTATGGTTGTCAACTACTTCGCCAAGATGTTCTTCAGCACGGCATTTGATGGAAGTTTCAGCGTTCTTAGTATCGTCTTAATAATCGCGGCAGTCCTGCTTCTCATAATCGGACACGCCGTTAACGCAGTCCTTGGTGTTCTCGATGGTGCAATCAACTCCATTCGTCTTCACTTCGTGGAATTCTTCATGAAATTCTATCAGGGCGGCGGCATAATTTACAAACCTTTCGGACACAACAGAAAGTTTACGGAGGAATAAAAAATGGCAGTTGAAGCATTAATTGACTTAGAATCAGCAAAGCTTATTGGAAAAGGACTCGGCAACATTGGTGCCGGTTTAGCAGTCGGTCTCGGCGGTGTCGGTACCGGTCTTGCCCAGCAGGGTATCGGAGCAGCAGCATTCGGTGCAGTTGCAGAAGATAAAGGAATGCTCGGTTTAGCACTCGTCTTTATCGCAATTCCGGAAACTCTCGTTATCCTTGGTCTCGTCGTCTCAATTATGATCATGTTCATTTAAGCGGGGACGCTTAACATGGGACTTGAGGAAGTTGTAAACGAAATCAGAAGAAAGGGCGACGCAAAAGCAGCTGCAATCAAAGCAGAAGCTGATGCCCAGGCAAAAGCCATCATCAGTGAAGCAGGCAAACGTGCAGAAGAAATCAAGCTCGACGCTGAAAAGGAGGCTGACCTCCAGGCAGAGAGAATTGAAGTCCGTGAATCCGCAAGTGCAAACCTTGTGGTAAAACGCGAGCTTTTAAATGCACAGAAAGACCTTCTTGACAAGGCATATGCCGGAGCAGCTGACGCCATAGCAAAGCTTCCTGCCAAGACGAACGAGAAAGCAATCAAGGAACTTCTGAAAGATGCTGCAGAGCAGATTAAGAAGGGAGAGGTTTTCTCGAACTCTGACGATAAAAAGGCAGTTGAAGCAGCTCTTGAGTTAAAGTCTCTTTCCGGATTTACGTTTGGAGGCGCCGTTGATATCATTGGCGGTGTTATTGTGAAAAGTACCGATGGTCAGATTACCCTGGACTACTCCTACGAGACATTTATGAACGATGTCTGGGACTCCAGCTTAAAGGACGCATCGGAAATTCTGTTTGGATGAGGTAAAAATGACAGAGGTATCGAGCGGTTCTGCCCCATATATCTATGTTTCAACACGTATGCGTGTCAGAAAGTCGAAGCTTATCGCAAAAGACGAGTACAGACGCATGTTAAACATGGGACTTCCCGAGTTTACAAGACTTGTGGAAGAAATGGAGTATAAGCGCGAAATCGATGAACTATCATCTTCCTTCTCAGGAGTTGACCTCATTGAAAACGCAATGTCCTGGAATCTCGCAAAGGAGTATCAGCGCATTATAAACCTGGCTCCCGGAGAATTGAAAGGATTTACCCGAGATTACCTTCACAAGTGGGATATTCAGAATATTCTGACTATTCTCCGAGGTAAGCAGCTTGGATTTTCCGAAGGGAAGATTAAAGCTGTGCTTGTACCTGCCGGTGCACTTGATGCAGCGGCATTAGACCGTATGCTTTCCGAATCATCGATAGAGAGAATTGTTGAGACTCTGCCGATTAAGGCAATCTCTGAGATTATCAGCGAAAAACTCAACGCTGCTCTTGAAAAGAAGTCGTTCGGAGAGATTGAAAACGATTTGTACAAGTATTACTATGCGACGCTCTTAAAAGCGGGACGCGGCGGCATGATGGGTGCTGATGCATTCTTAAAATACGTCGTGTTCGAAATCGACATTAAAAACATTTCAAACCTCTTCAGAATCCGCGCCCAGGGCGCAGCAAAGGAAACCGAAGAGCAGAAGTTCTGGATTGAAGGCGGAAACATCAAACCGGAAGAGTTTGCAAGACTCACCGGTGCACCGCTGGAAGAAGTTGTCGATTCGCTGAAGAAAAAAGTAAAGGCTCCCGTTTTACTGGAAGCACTTGAAGCACTGCGCGAGAAAAAACCGGTGTATGAGATTGAAAGTTCACTGACAACAGCACAGCTTGAACAGATGAACCGTATGTCAAAACGCCATCCGTTCTCCATCTCTCCGCTTCTGGTCTACCTTGAACGGAAGAAATACGAGGTTTCAAACCTGAGAGCACTTGCCCGCGGAAAGCAGGCAGGGCTTGATGCGGAAACTCTGGAACACTATCTGGTGATGTAATATGGAGATAGCAGTTATTGGAAACAAGGAGTTTATCGTCGGATTCCAGTTAGCAGGAATTCAGAAGACCTACTCCGCTGAAACTCCCGAGAAACTCGCAGAGACGATCCAGAAGGTAATGGACGACGAAAATGTCGGCATTCTCGTTCTGCAGGCAGCAGACCTTGAGTCTTTACCGCGCCGTTTGCAGGTAATCATTGAAAATTCTGTCCGTCCAACGATTGTAACCTTAGGCGGTCAGGAAGCAGGTCTCTCCTTAAGAGAGCGTATAAAACGTTCGGTGGGTGTTGATTTGTGGAAGTAAAAAGCAAAGATACAGGAATACTCAAACGCATTGCAGGACCAGTTGTAACTGCAATTAACTTTGACGCACACATGTACGATGTGGTCAAAGTGGGCAATGAGCAGCTGATGGGTGAGGTCATCAAGATTGATGGTGAGGATATCATCATTCAGGTCTATGAGTCCACTACCGGAATCCGTCCGGGAGAACCTGTCACGAACACGGGTCTTTCGCTCGCAGTTGAGCTTGGGCCCGGATTATTAACCAGTATTTACGATGGTATCCAGCGTCCGCTGGAAGTGCTTATCGAAAAGATGGGCAACTTCATCTCCCGCGGAGTTACCGCTCCGGGTCTGAACCATGAAAAGAAGTGGGAGTTTGTACCGGTCGTAAACAAAGGCGACGAGGTAAAGCCGGGTCAGATTATCGGAACCGTCCAGGAAACCAGATCTATCGTTCACAAAATTATGATTCCGCCGAATGCAAAGGGCGGAAAAGTAACCAAGATCGAAGCAGGTTCCTTCACTGTTGATGACATCGTCATTGAACTCGACTCGAAAGAGAAGTTCCCGATGATGCAGAAGTGGCCGGTCCGTGTACCGCGTCCGTATGTCGAAAAACACTCCCCAAGCATTCCGCTGTTAACCGGTCAGAGAATTCTTGACGGTCTGTTCCCGATTGCAAAGGGCGGAACAGCAGCAATTCCGGGTCCGTTCGGTTCCGGAAAGACGGTTACCCAGCAGCAGCTTGCAAAGTGGTCCGATGCAGAGATTGTGGTCTACATCGGATGCGGAGAACGCGGAAACGAGATGACCGAAGTTCTTACAGAGTTCCCGGAGTTAACCGATCCGAAGACCGGAAACTCTCTGATGGAAAGAACCATTCTTATCGCAAACACCTCCAACATGCCTGTGGCAGCCCGTGAAGCATCGGTTTACACCGGTATCACGATTGCAGAGTACTTCCGTGACCAGGGATACGATGTTGCATTAATGGCAGACTCAACCTCCCGCTGGGCAGAAGCAATGCGTGAAATCTGTTCCAGACTTGAAGAGATGCCCGGTGAAGAAGGATATCCGGCATACCTGTCCTCCAGACTTTCCGAGTTCTACGAGCGTGCAGGATTAGTCGAGTCCTTAAACGGCGGCTCAGGTTCTGTTTCCGTTATCGGTGCAGTATCTCCTGCCGGCGGTGACTTCTCAGAGCCGGTTACTCAGAACACCCTTCGTATCGTTAAAGTCTTCTGGGCACTGGATGCAAGTCTCTCCAGAAAGAGACACTTCCCGGCAATTAACTGGCTGCAGTCCTACTCCTTATATCAGGGACAGCTCACCGAATACTTCGATGAGAAGGTCTCTCCTGAGTGGAACAAGCTTCGTGCATGGGCAATGGAAGTTCTCCAGAAGGAAGCAGAACTGCAGGAAATCGTTCAGTTAGTCGGTTCCGATGCATTACCGGAGACCGAACAGATTACGATCGAAGTTGCAAGAATGCTTCGTGAACTGTTCTTACAGCAGAACGGTTTCGACCCGGTTGACACATACTGTGACCTTGCAAAGCAACTTGACATGTTCAAGATGATTAACTACTTCGCAGAGCTTGCATACGCAGCACAGGCTGCAGGTGTCCCGCCGGCACAGATCTTAGCTGTCAAGGCAAAGAACGAGATGCCGCAGATTAAATTCACGAAGGATTACAAGCCGCTCCTCGACTCTATCTACAAAGGACTTGACGAGGAGTTCAAAGCACTGAGGGCCTGAATATGAAAGAATATAAGACTGTATCCAAAATTGCAGGACCGCTGGTTTTCGTTGAAAAGACCGAACCGGTCAGCTACGAAGAACAGGTTTCCTTTGTTCTGCCCGACGGCACCATGAAGCGCGGTCAGGTTCTTGATACCTCAGATGACTTAGTCGTCGTTCAGTGTTTCGAGACGACCACCGGTCTTGGAAAAGACACCGGTGTCCGCTTCCTTGGTGAGACATTCAAGATGCCTGTATCGAAGTCGATGCTCGGACGTATCTTATCCGGCGGTGGAAAGCCGATTGACGGAGGTCCGGACATTGTCCCCGACAAGCGCCTTGACATTGAAGGAGCTGCAATCAACCCGTATGCACGCGGATCTCCGAGAGATTTCATCCAGACCGGTATTTCCACCATCGATGGAACGAACACTTTAGTCCGTGGTCAGAAGCTTCCGATCTTCTCCTCTGCAGGTCTGCCGCACAACGAGATTGCACTGCAGATTGCACGTCAGGCAAAGGTTCCGGGATCCGATGAGGCATTCGCAGTAGTTTTCGCTGCAATGGGTATCACCCGTGAAGAAGCAAACTACTTCATGGCCGACTTTGAAAGAACCGGTGCATTAGAGCGTGCTGTCGTCTTCTTAAACTTAGCAGACGACCCGGCAGTCGAGCGTACCGTTACCCCGCGTCTTGCATTAACCACTGCAGAGTATCTTGCATATGACTTAGGATACCATGTGCTGGTTATCTTAACCGATATGACCAACTACTGTGAAGCACTGCGTCAGATTGGTGCTGCCCGTGAAGAAGTTCCGGGTCGCCGCGGTTACCCGGGTTACATGTATACGAACCTTGCATGTATCTACGAGCGTGCAGGTATCATTAAGGGTCTGAAAGGATCTGTTACGCAGATTCCGATTCTTACGATGCCCGGTGACGATATCACTCACCCGATTCCTGACTTAACCGGTTACATTACCGAGGGTCAGATCGTTATTTCTCCGGAACTGCACAGAAAGGGTATTTACCCGCCAATCAACGTTCTTCCGTCCTTATCCCGTCTGATGAACCTTGGTATCGGTGCAGGACTTACCCGTGAGGACCACAAGAAGGTATCCGATATGTTATATTCCGGATACGCAGAAGGTGTGGATCTCCGCGGTCTCGTTGCTATCGTTGGTAAAGATGCACTGTCAGAGAGAGATCAGAAGTTCCTTGAGTTCGCTGATGTGTTTGAGAACCGTTTCGTCCGCCAGGGTGCAGACGAGGACCGTTCAATTGCACAGACTCTCGACCTCGGCTGGGATCTGTTCCAGGGCCTGCCGGAGTCCGAACTTGAGAAGCGTATTGACCGTGATCTGATTAAGAAGTATCACCCGAAGTACCGGGGGTGAGGATATATGGCGCTTAATGTGAAGCCGACACGTTCTGAGTTAATCGGTCTGAAGAAGAGAATCGGTTTATCCCAGCGTGGGTATAAGCTTCTGAAAATGAAGCGCGACGGATTAATCCTTGAATTTTTCAAGGTGTTAGCGGAAGCTAAGGATCTCAAGAATGAGCTTGCAGAAAAGTATGCCAGAGCACAGAAGATGATTTCCATCGCTGAGACTGTGGAGGGTACTATCGGGGTCAAGGAGGCTGCTATGTCTGCCTCTGAGAACCCGGAGATTCAGCTGAAAAGCAAGAACATTATGGGAGTTGTTGTTCCGAATATCGAGTCCCATCGGGTGAAGAAGGCGCTGAATGAACGCGGTTACGGGGTTATTGGTACCTCTGCCGTGATTGATGAGGCGGCTGATGCGTTTGAGGATCTGGTTGAGTGTATTATTACCTCGGCGGAACTTGATACGACGATGAAACGTCTGCTTGACGAGATTGAAGGAACAAAGCGCCGTGTGAATGCCCTTGAGTTTAAGGTTATTCCGGAGCTTATCGAAGCCCGTGACTTTATTAAGATGCGGTTGGACGAGATGGAGCGTGAAGAGCTCACCCGTCTGAAGAGAACAAAGGGAAAGTCTTCCGCGAAGGAAGAAGCAGCAGCGTAAAACCGCCGGCTGTTTCCTTTTTCCGGACAGGAAGACAGAAATACGGGGAACCTCAGCGGGACCTCTGTTATGCAGGGCCCCAACCCCTACTCTCATTTTCCTGATTTTTTAGAG
>JAUNXT010000063.1 GCA_030539655.1 Methanocorpusculum sp. | reverse complement strand
TTCATCCGCATGATGGAGGTCTGCATCAGACAGGACCTCTCGGTTGATGAGGCATCGGCCGAGGAGAGCAGTGAGAGCAGTGAGACCGGCGGAGATGCTGCGGACAAAGGTGCGGTAAAACTTATGACCATCCATGCGTCTAAGGGCCTTGAGTTCCCGGTGACTGTTCTCATGTACTGCGACAAGGCGCACAGCTATCTGGATAAAGCGCTTCTTTACGACAGGGATGCCGGGTGTGTGTACACTTCGCTGACCTTCCCCGGTGAAAAAGAGAAGGTGTTCGGCTTCATCTCTCTCGGGATAAAACAGAAGGCCCTGGCGCTTGAGTACGAGGAGCATCAGCGGCTCTTTTACGTCGGGATGACGCGGGCGCAGGACTATCTTCTGCTCGTCTCGACAGTGGAGAAGGAAGTGAAGGAGCACTCGTTTACGTCATACTTTAAAGAGGGCTCCTCCAGCCCCGCGTGGGATGATAACGATGTGCAGGTCATTGATCGTCTCGTATGCGCCCCGCAGACATCCGCTGAAGGCGACTCTCCCGTGCCGGAGATTCCTTCCTGGTGGACCTGCCGGAGATGCGCCGGAACAGCTGCAGATGCCCCGGACGAAACGGACGCCCCGGACGGCGAAAGCCCGTCATCTGATGCCCCCGACCCGTACATTCTGAAAAGAGGCAGCTGCATCCATGAAATCTTCGAGGGAAGAGATCCGGAGGTTGTCTGCAGAAAGTACAGCTTAATGCAGGAGCGGGAGAAGTTTACAGGTTATCTTGCGGCATTTATGGACTCTGAGGTCATGCAGGATGCAGATGTTTCATGGTGCGAGCTTCCGCTCTGTTCCGCGGCAGGAGAGTTTAAGCGCTGCGACCGTCTGGTGCGGAAGAAGGACGGGTCGTATGTGATTGTGGATTACAAGAGCGGAAAACTTTCTGCACTTTCCGATGATATGCGGGAAAAGTATGTAAAGCAGCTTACCGGATACTCGGAGATTTTATCCCCGGTGCTCGGGGCGGATGCGGTCCCTGCGTATCTGTATTTCGCAGGGGATAATGCATTTTTGAGGGTTGTGTAAGGAGGGGAGGATGTACGGGACAGAAAACATCCGCACATCTGCCTCACAGGCAGCAGGCATCTGCAAGTAAAAACCGGAGAAGAGGTAAATTTAAATATATTGAAAATAAATGATAGTAATAACAAAAATATTCAATAGGTCCTGTCTATGGAAATAGAACGCAGCAGATACCTTCAGGAACTCATAGACCGCAAACACAATGGACTGATAAAAGTGGTCACCGGAGCACGGAGAGCCGGAAAATCATATCTCCTCTTCCGAATCTTTGTAAAACATCTGAAAGACTCCGGCGTTGATGAGGATCATATCATCCGCATTTCACTCGACGAGCGGAAGATGGAAGCGTACCGCAACCCTGACCTTCTCCTTGAGTATCTTGAATCACAGATACAGGACAGGCAGATGTACTACATCCTGCTCGACGAAATCCAGATGGCGGATGATTTTGAAAGTGTCTTAAATTCCCTGATTCACCGCGAAAACGCTGATGTTTATGTCACAGGAAGCAACTCACGGCTGCTCTCGAAGGATGTGATTACCGAGTTCCGCGGAAGAGGGGATGAAATACACCTCTATCCGCTCAGTTTCCGTGAGTTCATGTCGGCGTATGAAGGAGACCGGTACGCAGGCTGGGAGGAGTACCGCTTATACGGAGGCCTCCCCTTCATCCTCTCGCGAAAGACCGGGCAGCAGAAGACTGAATATCTGACAAATCTGTTCCGTGAAACATACCTCAAAGACATCATCGAACGTCACGGCATCAGAAACGATGCGGAGCTGTCCAGACTTGTTGAGGTACTCGCCTCATCTGTGGGGTCACTTACGAATCCGAAACGGATTACCGACACATTCCGGACGGTAACAGGAAGTTCCATTTCGCAGAACACGATTAAGTCCTACATAGACGCCCTTGAAGACGCCTTTCTGATAAAAGGCGCAGAACGGTATGATGTAAAAGGAAGACACTACATCGGCTCCCCTCTGAAGTACTACTTCGAGGATATCGGAATCCGCAACACCCTCTTAAACTTCAGACAGACCGAAGAAAATCATGTGATGGAAAATATTATTTTCAATGAGCTCCGGATTCGCGGGTATCAGGTTGATGTGGGAGTTGTAGAAATATACGAAAAAAATGATGAAGGTGCGTACCGGAAAAAGCATCTGGAGATTGATTTTGTCGCGGGACAGGGGAGCAGACGGTATTATATCCAGTCAGCGTTTGCACTTCCGGACGATGAGAAGATACGGCAGGAGGTGCGTCCGCTGCAGTCAGTAAAAGACAGTTTCAAGAAAATTGTGGTTACGAGGGATTATGTCTTCCTGAGGAGGGACAATGACGGGATTGTGACGATGGGGATTCTGGATTTTCTGCTGAATGAAAACAGTCTTGAACTCTAAACGGGAGCATGCATTTCTCCCGGGTGAATGCCTGTTAAAAAGGATTAGATAAAGAGTTCGTCCGGTATCTTTGCAAACGAGAGGGGAACAATGACACGCCCTTCCGGTTCATCATTTCCGGGTGTCATATTGTATGCGGTAAACTGGTAGTCCCCGGGAACATCACTTGTAACATACCAGCGATATACGCCTCCCGTTCCAAGTGTGCCGCTCTCTCCGGTATTCTGAATATAGACCGGCTTTGAGATGATAAGCCCCGGCGAATCCCTGACTGCCCAGCTGTTTCCAAGCATTGCATTCCCGCGGATGGATATTTCATAAAATTCGCCTGCAAACGGTATTCCGTGACTTCCTTCAGTAAACGTCACCGTGAAAACCCCGCGGGGCGTTACCGGTTTGTTTCTGCTGCTTACCACATGCATGATATCCGTGTACAGCACATCAAAACCCTCTTTTTCATAGAGTTGATACAATCCGCCGATGCCGATTGAAAACGGATGGTTCCCGTCTTTCAGGGCGGTTATTGTAAACTTGTAACCGGGTGACTCCATCCCCCCTGATTTTGCGGGGATGTCCTCACGCTCAACCGAGATGCCCTCACTGCTGCTTTTTACATACAGCGGATACTCCTCCGGGGTACCTAAGAAGATGACCTCCATGGTGTCTCCGATATTGTAGGTCTCCCCGGTCTTTTCAACCGAAATGCTGACCCCTGCCCACGGCTCCTCTTCTGCAATCCCCGGAAACGGCTGGTATAGGCAGCCTGCGGATAGAAGGGCTGCTGTGAGGACTGCGATGAGCACAAGACATCCGGCACCTGTCTTTTTCAGGTTCATTACTGCATAATATGTGCTCTC
>JAUNXT010000029.1:4651-13604 GCA_030539655.1 Methanocorpusculum sp. | reverse complement strand
TATTGTATTGTAAGTATTGTTTTGTTTGTTCTTTTGTTATTCTTGCCGCAACAGAATGAGCGCTTTTGCCGCGCATGCTTTTTTCCAATTCGCCCGCATTTTTCTTTTAAGGGTACATTGTTTTGCGGGACTGTATTCTTTTTTTACCTCAACCGGTGTACGTATATATCTGTATAACTAATATTATGATATGCCAGAATTTGGAAATCCGTTTGCCGGTCTGAAAGAGGACCGGAAACTGACTCATGATGAACTTGTGCGCGCTATCCGTTTTATGGTTGCCGCAGAGTATGAGGCAGTGCAGCTGTATCAGCAGCTTGCAGAGTCAATTGATGACAAACTTTCTATTGAGGTTCTCCAGGATATTGCAAATGAGGAGAAAGTCCATGCCGGAGAGTTCCTGCGTCTTCTTCACTATCTTGACAAGAAGGAGGCTGAGTATTATGAGGAGGGTGCAAAGGAGGTTGAGGAGGAGATTGAGAAACTCCGCCTCTGATTTTTTTTTCGTAAGAATTATATTTGTTCTTTACTAATTATTATAGGCAATTTTGCTTCAGTGGCCTAGCCCGGCATAGCGGCTGATTTGTAATCAGCAGGTCGAGGGTTCAAATCCCTCCTGGAGCTCTTTTATATCGTTTTCAAAAGCCCTGTTTTGTTTGTGTCCTGGTTGGCGCGCGTGTCACCGCGCAGTTCATCACCGCTTTCGCTCGCCTATCCTCCCAGGGGAAGGGTTTAGCGCATCTCCTCTCTTTCCCCGGACACCGTTTTCTTTTCACGGACCGCGCCGGAGGAGGTAATCTCTCCTTCGTAAATCCGCGTTGTAGAGACTGCCTTTCCGTCTTCTGCGGTCACACACGGGACGCAGACAAGCTCAACCGGAGCATTCCCTTCCGCCTTTCGCTTCTCATTGATGCGCTCTCCAGCAGGATACGTCTCGAAGCTTACGATAAGCGCGTCAAACTCCGCGGTAAGAGCCGCTCCGTACTGGTCATACAGCGGCTCAATCATGTATGATGCAGAAAATCCTGACTCCTCTATCCAGCGGACGAGTTCAGCCCGCCGCTCCCCGTAAGGGTGAACCGGGTGGCTCTTGCGGTTTGCGAACGAATCTGCCGAAAGTCCGATATAGACAATCCCCCTCTCTCCCGCCTTTTCAAATGCGCAGGAGAGAAGCGCCTTGTGTCCGGCATGAAGCAGATCAAATGTTCCGCCTACAACGACCCTCATGCTTCATGCTCCAAAGACTCCTGTTCCGGAACCTTTCCCCGGAACCAGGAAAAGAACAGCCCGATTGCCGCAAGACCTGCGCAGATGAGCATCGAAACCTTCAGCGCGAATGCAAAGTCCGCATACATCGCCTCGTTTAAAAGCTCCGTGCTGCCGACAAAAACCGAGATGGCCGCCATGCATATCCCCATCGAAATCAGCATACCGTACTGCCGTACAACAGAGATAATCCCGGACGCTGTGCTGTACTCCTGCTTGGGAACGGAGTTCATAATTGTGGTCGTATTCGGCGCAGAGAAAAGCGCCACACCGAGTCCTATCAGGACCTGAATCACCATAATGTATCCGCGTGCATCAGCGCCTGAAAGCCCGATTCCGGAGAGGAGCACGAGCCCTGCAATGGTTAAGACCATCCCTGCCGTTGCAAGATATTTCGGATCGATTTTATCCGCGAGTTTTCCGGTAATCGGCGTAAAAATGACCTGAATCAGCGACTGGAAGAGCATGATAAGCCCCGCCTCCGTTGCCGTGAGCTGCCCTATCGACTGCAGATAAAGTGATAACATGTACACAACCGCATACGATGAGGCGTAGTTAAGGAGAGCCGCATATGAGGAGCGGGCGAAGCGTTTGTTCTTCGTAAAGAGCCTGATATGCAGAATCGGGTTCTCACGTCTGAGCTCGTAGATGATAAAGACGATGAAAAGGACAAGGCCGATGGCTGCAAGGATAAGAGAGCCCTTGTCTGTAATCGTAGAGATACCGTACATCAGACAAAATGTTGCCGCTGCATAGAGAAGGGTTCCGAGTTTGTCAAACTTTGCAACCGGCTCGGTGAACTCAGTTTTGAGGAATATGAGGATGAATAGTCCGGAGAGAGCGACAAGCGGGGCTGCGAGGAGAAAGAGACTCTGCCACCCGAAGGCATCAGTTAGGACGCCTCCAAGAAACGGTCCAAGGGTAAGTCCCACATAGACCATCGTGGTGTTGATGCCTATCACAAACCCGCGTTTTGTCTTCGGGAAGATACGGGTTAAAATCGCAATGCTTGTTATCATTACGAGGGAAATTCCTGCCCCGGTTATCACCCGAAGGGCGATTAAAGCGCTGTAATTCGGGGCAAAAATGGACAGGAAACAGGCAATGGCCACAACTGCGGTTCCGATGACATATGATTTTTTGTACCCGATTTTATCCACAAACCAGGAGGCAGGGACAAGGCAGATAGCATTTGCGAGGATGAACGCGGTTGAAAGCCACCCGAGATCGCGGGCTGAGACGGAAAACTCAGTGCCGATTAAAGGCATCGCAAGAATAATCATTGTCCCGAGAAGCGGGGTCATAATAGCCCCGATGGAGGTCGCTCCAAGGACTAAGTTACGATTTTTCACCGGAAGTTCACTCATGTTCTCCTCTCCTGCTTTCCACTCCGTTTACACCATTCGCATGTCCCGCGAATCACGCACTTTTCGCATACAGGTTTTCTTGCGTCACAGACTGCCCGCCCGTGCGAGATTAAAAGATAGTTGATATGTCCCCACCAGTCCTTATCGAAGAGCTTCATTAAGTCCTGCTCAATCTTTTCCGGTTCGGTGTTCTCCGTAAAGCCGAGGCGGATACTCAGGCGCTTTACGTGCGTATCGACCGCTATCCCTAAAACCTTGTGAAACGCATGGTTTGTGACGATGTTTGCAGTTTTTCTCCCGACGCCCGGAAGGGTTGTGAGTTCTTCAATCGTCTGCGGGACCACTCCGTCAAAGCGCTCAACAAGTGCCTGTGATGCGCTGATGATGTTTTTCGCCTTTGCATGATAGAATCCCGCGGGGTGAATAATCCGTTCCACATCCTCCTGCTTTGCGCCGGCGAGCGCCTTTGCATCAGGATACCGGGAGAAAAGTTCGCCGCTCAGTCCGTTTACGGTCTTGTCGGTCGTCTGTGCGGAAAGGACTGTGAGGATAAGGCACTGAAACGGTGTCTCAAACTGCAGAAAGTTCATGGTGTCTTCCGTATGAGGATACTGTGTGTTTAAAACGGTGAGAATTTTTTCTGCGGAAGTTTTGTTCATAACAGGTGAATAACGGATAAGTTAAGAAATGGGGCAGCCCAGATTCGAACTGGGGTCAAAGCGTCCCAAACGCTCTAGGATGGACCAGGCTACCCTACTGCCCCTTGTGCGGTATATTATTTGTGTTTGTAGTTTATTAATTGAACGGATACGGAGGTCTCTCTGAATTCTACTGGATTGGAGATGATGAGAAAGGAGGGGCAAAAAAAGATACGGATGATGTAATCCGGTACGATAAGATGATTAAAAAAATGGGTGTTGTTTTTTCAGAGCGGGAATAAGTCTTTTCTCTCTCCGACTACAGTCCCGTTGAACTTTCCGTCCAGAAGCGCCTCTTCGAGCAGTTTCGGGTCCCTTCCGTCCATGACTATGAGGGGGATGCCGCTTCTTTCGGTCACCTTTGCCGCCACCAGGTCGATAATCATATTCGAGCCCGCGTTCATCTTCTCTTTCATAATGAGATTGATGAGCTCTGCAGGCGTCATGGTCGCATATTTTACTGCCGACGGGTCCTTCTTCGGGTCCGCGGAATAGATGCCGTCGACTGCTGTCAGGTCAAGCATCATTGAAGCTCCTACCTCCTCTGCAAGGACTGCGGAAACTGCATCCGTGGTCTGTCCCGGGGTGACTCCGCCCATGACTACGATTTTTCCGCTGACTGCAAACTCCTTTGCCTGAAGGTAGGACTCCGCAGCTCTCGGGTAGGCATAGTCTTTGAGAGCGCCGATTAAAAGCGCCGCGTTGATGCGGGTTACCATAATCCCTATCTCATCCGAGGATGCCTCATCGAGAGAGAGCCCGCGGCATGCCTCGATGTAGCGCCGCGCCTCGCCGCCGCCTCCGACAACCGCAAATACCTGGATGCCGTTTTCATGTAATCTGATGAGCGTTTCCGCCCATGCTTTTAAGCGGTTCTCTTCAAGGGACGGAACAAGGACCGACCCGCCGACTGCTGCTGCCACCCGTTTCATACTTCCTTAATATATTTGCGCGTCTTCCCATATAAAATCCGTGAGATGATGTTTTGGCTCTTTGCCGGAAGATGATTTTTGCGTATATAAAAAAAAGATGAGTTTTTTTGCCGTCTCCGGTGTTTTTTAAAAGTTACCGCTTCAAAACACCTGCTTCCGCGAGCATCTCCGGCAGGTACTCTTTTGTAACGAAGTCAAGGCCATGGCTTGCAAATGCCTGCTGTTCGGACTTTAAGCCCATCTGAAGCTGCAGGTTAATCTCCTTCTTCCAGAAATCAGCATTTGCACCCGTAGTAAACCGCGGGTCGGTGAGTTCTGCTTTCAGTGCCTCGACATCCTTGTCCGAAAGCTTGTCTGCCGGAAGGTTGTAGCGCTGAATGTCTGAGGGTTTCAGCCCGATGAACTTTGCAGAAGGTGTTGCAAGGAAGTCTGAGATATGTGCTGTCTTAATCGAACCGTAGGCAACTGATGCATAGATACGATATGACCACGGGTCCCCATCAGTGAAGACAATTATTGGAAGGTTTAACTCCTCGTGCATGCGCTTAAGCATCCGCCGCGAAGCACGCGTCGGCTGACCTTTTAAGTGGAAGAGGATAACATTGTAATCCTCATCGAAGCCGTTTTCCTGCAGACGCGAGAACATACCACCAGTCTCCAGAGCAATAACACAGGATGCGTCATGGTCAACCAGTTCCACCGTATCAACATTGTTCGGAATGTTATATCCGGCTTCTCCCACATCGTCCTGACAGTGGATGAGCTTTGGCCCCCTGCGGGTGTTTTCGCGGATGCGGATAGGGCCGAACATCGACGCCCCGTCCTCTTCAGGGCGCATGTGGAACTGTTCACGCTGGAGCTTTGTGATGATTTCCAGGTCTTCTACCAGGTAGTTGCTTTCATTCTGTGCATGGAACGCCGCCTGCTTCCATCCTTCCGAGATGTAATACATTTCTCTTAAGGTTGAGGAACGGTTTTCTGTAAGCTGCATCTTAATGAAATCAATCACGTAGGCCATCTTGAGCATGTGAATGGCAGACTTTGCGGTTCCCGCATCGCGTGTTGACTCGCGGTCTCCGTAGGTCCACACATTCTTTTCCGCATCGTGCTCAAGGTTCATCTTGGTACGTGTCGGAAGTGTGATGGAGGGGATTTCTCCGCTGTCCAGCTGGTCATACCAGACTTTGGCAATCTCCATCAGGCGCTTTTTGGACGCCATATCAACTTCTCTCATATCAGGCATCGAGGTCCACCTCCACCTTCAGGTTTTCAGGAACGCCCTGCAGCTGAATCATGCCTCCGCCTGCGCCGTGATAGCGGATTTCAAAGGATTTCCCGGCTTCCAGGGTTGTCTTCCAGATTTTGGTAAACTCCCCGTCCATTTCCGATACGAAATCGGGAGCAATATTTGCATCCGCTGCATTGTCGGAGGAGATGTCATAGAGCGTAATCTCCTGTGGTTTTGTGGTGTAGTTATCAATATGAAGCATAATCTCTCCTCCGGTTGTTTTCTTCTTTAAGACCACACGGCGCATGATACGCCCCTCAATCTGCGAGGTGTCAGGTGTCGGAAGCTCAACGATTTCACCCACTTTCTGCGCAATTAAGGGGATGACCGCACAAATGGCGCGGGCACGGTCGTCCTGCAGTTTGTTCTTCTCGCGGCGGGATAAGAAAAGTTTTAAGTCGCGCCCAAGCTCCTGCAGGGCGAGGGTTATCTCACGCTCGACCTCAGGAACGGAGGCTACTGCATCCTTTGATTCGCTCGTAAACGGCACGTTCGTTGCTGCAACATGGACGAGAATTAAAAGAGGCCCTACGGGAAGGCCCTGCTGCTGAACACTGTAGGTCTTCCAGTTTACGCCCTGCACCGCGTTTGTAATGGCGCACGCACCCTGCTGATAGAGAAGCGGCACACGGTTTGCGAAGCGGAGAAGCGTTGCCGCCCCCTCCGACTGGAGTTTTCCACCGTAGCCGATTGCGGCCTCAACGATGAATGAGTGACCGCCAAAGACGCTTCCCGGGCGTGTCCTCGCCTTGATAAAGTCGAGTTCAAACTCCTTCTCCATGCCTTTTACAATAAGCTCCTCGGTAATCGGCGAAAGACACTGCGAGGCGGTAGGGGCGGGAATCTTTGTAGTCTGCATCGAATCATGGAGGTCTGAGAGTTTGTCAAGGGAGATTTTCGAGGCCTTAATATCGGGCTTGAGTTTTGCCGTTGTGCAGATCTCCATCGCTGTCTTTTCACCGACCTTGGAGAAACTCTCTACTAAAAACTCCTTTAAGGGAAGATCGGAGGCTGCGGTCATCCGCTTTAAGACACCAAGCTCAATTCCGTACGGGTGCGGTTTAATGGCAACCGGGCACGGCGGGACCTCGGATGAGACGCGGTCGAAGACAAACGCCTCGTCATCAATCTCCACACGGAACTTTGCGTGGGGGTTGACGATAGATGTGTATTTGAGGTACTCGAGAAGCTTTTTCTTTGCAGCGATGTTACTCTTAAACTCCAGCTCGACGCGGGTTCCGTGCGGAAGAATCCAGTCAATCTCCTCGTGCGATAAAACCTCCGGCTCGTTTGTCTCGGTCTTAATCACAAGAGACATCTTATGCGCCTTGCGGGTCGCGTCAGTACGTGAGATAACAACCGTCGGCTTTCCGGTGGTAAGCTGTGCATACAGAACTGCTGCAGAGATTCCGATACCCTGCTGACCTCTGGTCTGACGCACCTGGTGGAAGCGGGAGCCGTAGAGGAGCTTTGCATAGACCGAGGGCATCTTCTCGGGGATGATTCCCGGTCCGTTGTCTTCTACTACCACGTGGAAGACATCTTCTTTGATGCGCCGTACAGATACCAGAATGTCCGGAAGCACCTGCGCTTCCTCGCAGGCATCCAGAGAGTTGTCGATGGCTTCTTTTACGGTTGTAATGATACCGCGGGTCGGAGAGTCGAATCCGAGCATGTGCTTGTTCTTTTCGAAGAACTCGGCAACACTGATGCTCCGCTGTTTTTTGGCCAGTTCGTCAGCTAATACCATTTACAACCTCTAAGACTGCATCCGAAAGACTCATCTCTTTCTGTTCGGATGCTGCAAGGTTTTTCAGCGTCACCGTCCCTGCTGCTGCTTCCTTCTGTCCGATTAAGACTGCGTATGACACACCGGACTTGATAGCAGATGAAAGCTGTGCCGAAAAGCTTCTGTCAAGAAGGTCCATCACAGCAGGGATTCCCTCTGCACGGAATGCGGCTGCCGCCGCGTAGGCTGCCTCGCGGACCTCTTTTGTTGCAACGATTGCGACACTTTTTGCTTTCTTCGGGGTAAATTCGCCGATGGATACCGCAACACGGTCAAAGCCGATGCCAAACCCGCAGCAGGGTGTGTCTTTTCCGCCAAAGAGATGTGCTAAGCGGTAGACGCCGCCGCCTAAAATCTGGTTTTCCGCTCCGAGGTTGTCTGCAAAGCCCTCAAAGACCATACCTGTGTAGTAGTCGAGCCCGCGGGCGATTCCGAAGTTTAGGATGACCGGAATCTTTTGGGCCTCGATGCAGGCGAAGGTCTCCTCGATTCTTGCACGCTCCGGGATGTCGCCTGTTATCTTAAAGACGTCCTCTAAGGTCTGTGCGCTGATAAGGCCCGTGAGGGGGTCAAAGAGGTCAGTCCGGTTCAGTTCGGTAAGGGCTGCCGAGAGAAGCTCCGGGTCACGCTTGTCAAGAGCTGCCATGACCTTTTTCTGTCCTGCGGCATCGAGCTCTGATAAGAGGTGTTTCATCGGGGCAAGATGCCCTACTTTTATGACGAAGCGTACACCGGTTGATTTCAGGATGGCATACGCGGCAGCGACTGCCTCAGCGTCGGCTGCGGCAGAGTCGGCTCCTATGATCTCGCAGCCGAACTGCCAGAACTGCCGGTATCTTCCTTTCTGTGGACGCTCGTAGCGGAAACACTCCTCGAAGTAGAACCAGCGTATCGGCTTTGGTGCCATCTGGGCTTCGTTTACATATGCGCGGATGGTAGGTGCTGTAAGCTCCGGTCTCAGGGCGATTTTCCGGTCTCCTTTGTCCTGGAAGGCGTACATCTCCCCTAAGATTCCCTCGCCCGATTTCAGGACGAAAAGCTCCTGCTCCTCAAACATGGGTGTCATTACTTCGCCGAATCCGAATGATACGGCGGTTTTTCTCATCTTCTGTTCCAGTTCGCGGCGTTGTGCCATCTCTTCGGGCAGAAAGTCGCGGGTACCTCTTGGTTTTTGTATCATTATTTTTTCATCTCCCTGTTATCTTCCGGTTTCGGCCACACACCGACTCTTCTCGGGGCACTTCCGATGAAGCGCTTCCATCCGGATTCATCACCTTTCCAGACATTGTCCTTTTTCATTCTCGACTGCAGGTAGAGCGCGAGGAGAACAAGACCGATTCCGAGGAAGTAGAGGGCCTGCTCGGGAAGTCCGCAAAGAACACATCCGAACCATGCAAGCGCGGTGAAAAGAACTCCGTAGTAGGCTCTCTTCCGGTAGGTGTCGTAGCCTGTGCGGTAAAAGATACGCGCATCCCTGAGCCAGAGGAAGGAAACTACGACAGCTCCGAAGATTCCGACGAATAACATCGGGTATGCTGCTAATGCTGCTGCGTCCATGTATGATTATATATTTGGTTGTTAAAGCATTAAAGAGTGGGGGATTTAAGGCGGAG
>JAUNXT010000029.1:0-4551 GCA_030539655.1 Methanocorpusculum sp. | reverse complement strand
TCTTTTCCGGAAAGGAATCCGGTGTAGACCTCGTATCCTCTTCTGAGCAGTTCCACTGCAACAATGTTTTCAAGCGCCCTTCCGTAGTTCATGTTCTTTGTTCCAAGCGCCGCATATCTGAATGAGTGGTCCGCAAGATAGTATTTGTCGCGGCTTGCAAGGTATCGTTTTCCCTGAATGTCGTATCTCCTGACTTTGATGAAGAGGAAGGAGTTGCAGAGATGTTCGATATAGGATCCGATTGTTTTGTCGTTTGTCTTTGTCTTTTCGGAGATAAGTTTATTTGTGATGTTTCTGACGGAGGTCTCGCAGCCCATGGTATCCATCATGAACTCGGTGAGGCTTGCAAGGAGCGGGGAGTTTTTGATGCCGAACTTTGTTTTTATGTCGCGGACGATGAGTGTCTGGCAGACCTCTCTGATGTATCTGTATTTTTGTTCCGCGTCTTTGTAGAGGTATGAGCCTGCCATCCCGCCTTCAAGGATGTAGCGGTCGAACGCCTGATATGAATCAGTCAGCTCGTAGTAGGTCATGAACTCTGCAAAGGAGAAGGGGAAGATGTTTATCTGATATGTTCTTCCGGTGAAGAGGGTTGCAAGATCGTTTCCGGAGAGGAAGGCGTTTGATCCGGTGATATAGATGTCGTATGCTTCTTCTGTGTGAAGCCAGCTTACCGCTTTTTCAAAGTTTTCGCAGAGCTGTATTTCGTCGATGCAGACGATGTTGTTTTTTCCCTCCTGTGTGTGTTCTTTGATATAGGTGTAGAGCGCCCGGGCCTCGAGAAGAGACTCGTACTGCTCGTTCATGAGGTTTATGTGGATGATATTGTTCCTTTCGTCCGCAGAGAGACTTTTGATGAATGCTTCGAGGAGTTTTGATTTTCCCGAGCGTCTTATTCCGGTTATGACTTTTATTTCCGGGGTTCCTGCATCGGCCTGAAGGGTCCTGAGGTAGTCTCGTTCGATGAGTTTCATGGTATTCACTATTAATGTATATCATATTCTATTTCGCAAAATATAAATTTTTCCGTTTTTGCGAATCTTAGTTTCGCAAAAAGTTATTTTTTCTGATATTGCGAAATTGGTGTTCGCAGTTTTCGAAAGTGTAAAATCCCGTTTATGCGGGAGGCACCCCTCACAAAAGCACCCCCTCTCCTCCTTCCTTTCCCCGATGGAATCCACAATCTATTTTTACTCAGACGAACAACATGTATAGAGGACGTGCCGAGATAGCTCAGTCCGGTAGGGCGCCGGTCTTGAAAACCGGTGGTGAAAACCTCGGGAGTTCAAATCTCTCTCTCGGCGTACATTTTTTAATGGGTTTATTCCAAAATTATTCACTGCCCTGTCTTCTCATCGCTGATGCTGCATAACAGATGAGAGATGAAGGAATTGAACAGCTGCAAAGAAGCACCCGGTAATTTGTTAAAAAAATGTACGCCGGAAGAGGGGCTTTAAACCCGCTCACCGTCTCCACAGCACGTGGGAGATTCCCTCGAGGAGCTCTGAAGCGGTCATCCCTTCCCCGAGAACCGCTGCTGCTGCCTCCCCGCCTTTTCCTGCGGCATATGCTGCGGCACACGCTGCAGTCATCGCATCACATCTGCACAAAAGCCCGCCGCAGAGTCCTGCAAGCACGTCTCCTGTGCCTCCCACCGTCATCGCACGGTCTCCGCTTGTGTTAAACCGCACGCGGGTGCCGTCAGAGATGATGTCAGTCTCCCCTTTGAGGATTACCACCCCTCCTGCACGTTCTGCCGCCCGCTGAACAATCCGCCCGGTTTCCGCAGAAGAGAGTGCAGTATCGATTGCCGAGCCGAACACCCGGGAGAACTCCTTTCTGTGCGGAGTGTAGATTGTCATATTCCTCGCCTTCGGGAGCGGAAGCCGCAGGGCATCCGCATCAATTACCGCACACTTTGCAAGGGAGACCACAGCCCTGACCACCTCAAGCGACTCCGGATTGTCGCCAAGCCCGGGGCCTGCCACAACGACATCCGCGGCGGCTGCAAGCTCTGCAAGCCGTCCGCGGTGTTCGGGTCCGATTTTATTGCCCGGAAGCCTCTCTAAAATAACGTCCGGCATAAACCCGTCGACAGGGGCCGCCGCACGGACAATGTCTGCTCCTCCGCGAAGGGCCGCCTCAGCCGCTAAAAAGGGAGCACCCTGATAGGGGCCGCCGCCGATGACAAGGACCGTTCCTCCCGCTCCCTTGTGTGCGGATGATTTCTTTGCGGGGACACGGCCGAGGTCTCCTTCGCCGCAGTACACCTCTGCTGCGAAAGGAATTCCTATCGAATAAACCTCTGCCCCGCTGCATTTTGCCGCATGGAATGCGACGATACGGTCCGCACGTACTCCTGGGGTCGGGATGTCGCAGGCGATGACGCATCCCGTTGCTTCATTGATGCGGGTTACTGCTGCCGCATAAAGGGGGGATAAGGGGGTTCTGGCCCCCGTTCCCGCGATACAGTCGACGACCACATCCGTATCAAAGATGTCCGGGAGATCCTCTTCCCGTTCCGCGTCGAGGATGAACGCGGGAGTGGACTTGAGAGCCGTGAGTGCCGATTCCGCTTCAGGGGTTGCCGCACCGAACGATATCACATAGACGTCCGCCTCCTCTGCAAGGTGGCGGGCAGCGACATAGCCGTCCCCGCCGTTGTTTCCTTTCCCGCAGATAAACAGTACCGACTGCGGCATCTCGAGACGGACCGCGTAGGCGAGCTGGACGCCTGCAGCCTCCATCCGTTCCCGCGGAGTTGTCCCGTAGGCATCGGCATTTTTGTCGATGACTTTCATTTCATCCGCAGAGATTACGCCTCCTTTGATGCGGAACGCATGAAGGTCAAGGTCTACGGTGTTCCCGCACCGCGGGCTTTTTGCAGTGTCCTCTCCGGTCATTTTTCCTTCCGCTCCTCCCTCTTTTCCTCTCTCTTCGTTTATCATCGCTTCTGTTACTGTTCTGTCTTCTGTCATGTCATCTCCGGTTCTGCTTACTTACCCTCTTTCGTGCTGCAGTCTTCGCAGGTACAGCGGTCGTGTTCTTTGCAGTCGTGTTCATCCCTTTTGTGTTCATTCGTATAAAGTGCACCCTCATAGTGCTCTTCGCCAGCACTCCCCTCCGGTCCCCCTTCTCCTTCTTCCGCCGCCCTGCTTTCCGCGTCCGCTTTCATCCGCTCAATAATCCATTCGCGGTCAACCCGTCCGCACTCGTTTATCGGATAGTCCCAGATTGGAGCCCCTGTTATCATGCAGGACTGGTAAAGGGAGTAAGGGAGTTCAAGCACGCCGATGTAGCGTTCGTCTTTGAACGCCGCAAAGTAGACCTTGCGCTCGCCTCCTTCCTCTTCTTCCATGCCGGTAAAGCGCAGTTCGTCAGGTATCTGTTCCGCGTTGTCAGATTCCATCTTTGAAAGGGCAAGCGTCTTAAAGAGTTCAAGCACCCTGTCATCCAGGCCCGATTCGAAGGCGAAGATCTTTTCTTTGAGTTCGTTTACGGTTGTAACAAGGCGCATCGTCATGTTTTGCAGCAGTACCTGGTCTGCCACGTCGCCGTCAACACCCACCTCGCGTTCCTCGCAGTCGGGCTCTAAGTAGATGAGAAATCCTCCTTCTGTTTCCTTGTCCTCGTAGATGAACGGGTATCCCGCAAATCCGGAGAATCCGCACTTTTCGCAGGTGAATAGAAATATCTCGCCGGTGAGCACCTTTTCGCGCATTTCAGGGTCTAAGGTGACGTTTACGGATGGGATGATATGAAGCACCTGTTCGTGTCCGCACACCGGGCAGATGACCGAGTCTTCAATGTCGCTGAAGTCCTGTTCACTGAGGTTCTGCCCGCTGAAATCCTGTTTATCTTCCATGTTCCCTCAGGTTCAGGTGTGTTTTATCCATTCTTTGTCTACGACGGTGTAGCCGGAGACCGGGTATTCCCAGATGCCTGACATCATCTTTTTGATGTTTTCGTAGGTGGTGAACGGGATTTTTATCGGCTCAAGGTATTCTGTTCCTTTTCTCGGCACAAAGATGAGGCTTCGTCCTTCGCAGGCGAACCGGTCTTCTGCGTAGTAGAGTGCATCGGGGACGACCTTTTCCTTTTTGGCTTCCATTTCGCGCAGAATTGCGTCTTTTACGAGTTCGACGATTCTGTCGTCGAGTTTGTCGCGGAAGATGTAGATTTTTTCGCGGAAGTCGTCCTGGGTGTGGACAAGGCGCATACGAATCTGTCCTTCGAGGTGGGCCGGGAGGCGGTGCGGGATTTCTGCTGTCCGTGCGTCTGATTCGGGGTCAAAGAAGACTGCGAAGTTTTCGTCGATGTCGTGGTAGAGGAGCGGGTATTCGACGACGCCTGAGAATCCGCATCCGGAGCAGGTTAAGGTCATGAGGCTTCCGTCGAGGAATTTTTCGCGGAGGTCGTGGTTTGCTCCGTTGATGACCGGGAAGAGGGTGAACTCCTGTTTTGTTCCGCAGCGGGGGCAGGTTATTGTTTTTGTTTCGGATTTCATGGGGGTGTTTTCCTTCTCTTTGGATGTATAGTATTATTTGTTTC
>JAUNXT010000028.1 GCA_030539655.1 Methanocorpusculum sp. | reverse complement strand
TAGTGCAATTCTTCCCCGGTTTAGTGCAATTCTTTTTTGAGAATTGCACTGTCGAAGTCCCTGATTTTTCCTTTATTTTCTAATCTAATCTATTATATTAGTTATTTTATTTTTCAGTGCAATTCTTTTAGAATATTATCATTCTATATGCTATATAAAACTCAAAAATGAGTATGTAATCATAGTGTGGTATAAGTGTGTCTATAGAAACATAAGTTGAAAAAGAATTGCACTGTTTTTTGGAAATCCTGTTGTGAGAGTTTATTTTTGAAAACAGGTTTGTATTTCGGCTTTTTGACAGTGCAATTCTCTGTTTTTGAGAATTGTACTGATGGGGAGAATTGCACTGGGATTTGCACTGCGGGTTCCAGGTAAAAGGAGAGGAGGTTGCTGCAAGCTGAGGGTATTACTATGAAGAATACTCCCCCGTCCCGCCAAAACTCACTCCTTCTTTTGCCCCTGCCCCTTATGCGGTTTCATCCGCGTCTTCTCCGCCGCGAAAATCTTCTGTTCGCTGCAGGGGATTGAGCACCTGTTTTCATATTTGAATCTGGCAAATGAATCTGACATGGATACTTATAGGACACCACAGACGATAAACACCACGGTTTTCTGCGCGCCTCCAATGTTTGCTGAATTGCACGACTATAAATAAGCTTCGTATATGTGTTATTTTAATTACACGAGTAGAATGTATATATGCGAGAAAAATCAATGCTAATTATACAACTAAAAGGAGTCATACAACATGACTGATACAAATAAAATCTCATTAATTGTTCAGGAAGCGGACTATGCGGATGCCAACAAAGGCTATGCGCGTCTTTCCGCGGAAAACATGGCAAAACTCGGCATCTCCACCGGCGATTATGTAAAAATCAGCGGGAGAAGATTTGCTGTTGCCCGTGCCGTTCGGTCGGCTGCCGGAAACTCTGTCATAGCAATCGACGGAAACACCCGTACTACCGCAGGAGCCGGTATTGGAGACACCGTAACCGTTGAAAAAGCAGAGCTAAAGACCGCGGAAAAAATCGTCATACAGCCGCTGGACGGCGGAGGAGGAATCGATACCGACAGTCTGCAGCGGGCAATCCGCAGAAGCTTTGCCGGAAAACCCGTCGTCCGCGGTCAGATCCTCTCCTTCAATGTGCAGCGTGCAGGTGATCCGTTTGATTCTCTTGGTTCGTTCTTCTCGGACTGGAACGGATTTGCGGCCTACAGCACCGAACATTTCGCAATAGCAGACATCTCCCCGGGAGATGCTGCAGTCGTCGGAGAATCAACCGCGGTCTCCTATAAGGGATCGGCATACAAAGCAGACGATGCCCCAAAGGGCAAAACCGCAGGAAACATCCACTACGAGGATATCGGAGGACTCGGACGCGAACTCTCGCTTGTCCGTGAGATGATAGAGTACCCGTTACGGAACCCCGAGGTGTTTGAAAAGCTCGGCATCGAACCCCCGAAGGGAGTGCTCCTCTACGGCCCGCCCGGAACAGGCAAGACCTTAATTGCCCGTGCGGTCGCAAACGAAGCAGGTGCGTACTTTGATACCATCTCAGGCCCTGAGATTGTCTCCAAATACTATGGAGACTCCGAGGAGAAGCTCCGCGAAATCTTTGAAAAAGCCGAGGAGAATGCACCATCCATCATCTTCATCGATGAAATCGACTCAATTGCCCCGAAACGTGACGAGTCGAAGGGAGAGATGGAACGCCGCGTCGTAGCGCAGCTTCTCTCGTTAATGGACGGGTTAAAGAGCCGCGGGCGCGTCATTGTCATTGCCGCAACGAACCTTCCGGATGCCATTGACCCTGCGCTCAGAAGAGGCGGACGTTTCGACCGGGAGATTGAAATCGGTGTGCCGGACAAGGACGGACGTGCACAGATTCTGCAGATTCATACAAGAAACATGCCGCTTGGAGAAAGCGTTGATCTCAAACGGTACGCAAACCGCACCCACGGATTTGTGGGAGCAGACTTGGCCCTCGTTGCAAAAGAAGCCGCGATGCACGCCCTGCGGCGTGAGTTCCCGGGATTGAACCCCGCAGAGAAGCCCTCGCGGGAGAAGCTCGATGCACTGAAGGTCACCGCGGAAGACTTCGATGCCGCATTAAAAATGGTGCAGCCTTCTGCCATGCGGGAGGTCCTCGTGGAGGTCCCGGACGTTCACTGGAGTGACGTCGGCGGTCTTGATTCGGTAAAAGACGAGCTTCAGCAGGCGGTCGAGTGGCCGATTAAGTACAGCGGGGTCTATAAGAAGTTTGCAACAAAGTCTCCGAAGGGCTTTCTGATGTTCGGACCGCCCGGAACCGGCAAGACGCTTCTTGCAAAGGCCGTTGCAAACGAGTCCGAGTGCAACTTCATCTCGGTAAAGGGGCCTGAACTGATGTCTAAGTGGGTCGGGGAGTCCGAAAAAGGCATCCGCGAGATATTCCGCAAGGCAAGACTTGCCGCACCGTCTATCATCTTCTTCGATGAAATCGACTCGATGGTCCCGAAGCGCGGAAGCTATGAGGGATCTTCGCACGTGACAGAGAGCATGGTAAGCCAGTTCTTAACGGAGCTCGACGGTCTTGAGGAGCTCAAAAACGTGGTGGTTATCGGTGCTACAAACCGCCCTGATATGATTGACCCCGCACTGCTGCGGCCGGGACGTCTTGAGCAGCATATCTATGTTCCGCCGCCGGATGCTGCAGGAAGACGCCAGATATTTGAGGTCTATCTGAAAAACATTCAGGAGATGCTTGCAGATGACATCGATACGGACGCCCTCGTCAAAGAGACCGAAGGGTTTGTGGGTGCCGATATCGAGGCACTCGTCCGCGAGGCAAAGATGACCGCAATCCGCGAGTTCATCGCAAAGGCAGGTGGCCTTGATGCAAACGAGATGGAGCTGGCGCTTCAAAGCGTTAAGGTCTACCGCCAGCACTTCGATGCGGCATTAAAGCGTGTGAGACCCTCGCTTGACAAAGCAGGGCGTCTTGAGGCGGAGCGGACCTCATGGCAGTACAGGTATACCGAGGATGAGAGAAAGACCCTGGAGAAAGCGTATGCGCGGATTAAGGCGGCGGAGTATGCCTTTGATGATTCCGCTGCTGAAACTGCGGATGAATCCGCGGAACTGACCACCCTTCTGCAGGCTCATCAGAAAGACTTTAACAGAATCAGAGAGATACTTAGTAACAGCAACTGAAGCGGAAGCAGAAGCGACAGGGGCTTTGCAGGACAGAGAAATGGACGACCCTGGAAAAGAAATTATGGACCTTATACGGCATCTGATAAGCGGAGGTGCTGCCGACCCGTCGGATGGGAAAACATCAGGCAGCCCTTCAGTAATCGGCGTTAAGTTTGTCGTTGCAGGAGGAGGAGGTGCCCCTCACGTCTTCGGAGCGGATTTTCCGGGAGTCCCCGCAAAGCCGGACAGGCGCCTTCTCCCTCTGGAGCTTTTTGAAAGCGATGAGACATACACACTTCAGACGGAGCTTCCCGGAAGCTGTACGGATTATTCCGTAGAATATGCTGACGGGAAGCTGAAACTTATCACCGGAAAAGAGAAGGAGTACTCGGCAGAGATTCCGCTCGAGTCTGAGATAGACCCCGAAAAAACCGTATCAACGGTAAGACACGGGGTGCTTGAGATTGTCTGTGTTAAGCGCGGATAAGTCTTTGGGATTCTTTTTTTGTAACTATTCAGCCTCTTATTCAGAATGAGAAAGCGTACCGTATATTTTCAAATCAAACGCGAATGCGCGCCACATCCCCAAAACAAAAATAAAAACCCATATTCAAAAACAGGGGGTGAATAGTTACAATAGTTTTTATTTTAAGACCTGCTCCTGCTTCCCCTGTTAGATAAAACTGCATCTATCGTGATGGAAAAAAGAAAGCAGTGGCTGCTGACATAGTAAACCGCTTGAAAAAGAACCACAATTTCAACGGAAGGAGAGAAGCTGAAAAACCGGACGCAAAAAATCCCAGTCAGCATCCGTGTATTGGAAAAGTACATTAAAGATACAAAACCAATGTGTATATAACAGCATACAATGTCAGAAGAAACCAAAATACCGAATCATCCGGAGATAAAGCAGAACATTGAACTGATAAATTCAGACATCCTGCCGGAAACATTTACCGAAGACTACGTTTATGACGTTGGGAAACTGGTTGAAAAATCCCGCAGATATATCGAAAATCGTATTAACACAACAATTGTTTACACGTACTGGCTCATCGGAAAAAGAATAAAAATCCAACAGCAGAAAGGTGAGGACAGGGCAGAGTATGGGCAGGAAGTACTGAAAACCTTATCAAAAGCACTTACTGAAAAATACGGAAGGGGATTTTCCACACAAAGTCTCTACAACTACAGACAATTTTACGATACATTCAATGACCCGGAAAAATTCTCCACAGTGTGGAGAATATTAACATGGAGTCATTACAAACTCATAATGCGGATTACTTCTGAAAAAGCCCGTGAATGGTACTGCAATGAAACAGTAAAAGAATCATGGGATGTCAGAACACTTAATAGAAATATCAGTACACAATATTTTGAGCGTCTTCTGGCATCACAAGCAAAAGAGCCTGTAATAGCAGAGATGAAAGAGAAGACTGCTGCCTTTCAGGACGATAAACTTGAATTCATTAAAAACCCGTATGTCCTCGAATTTCTTAATCTTCCGGAGAACAAAGGATATTTGGAAAAAGAGCTCGAACAATCAATCATAGACAGTCTCCAGAAATTTCTTCTCGAAATGGGAAGGGGGTTTGCTTTTGTGCAGCGGCAAAAACTCATCCGAACTGAAACAGATGACTTCTACATCGACCTTGTTTTCTATAATTACATTTTGAAATGTTTTGTTCTCATAGATCTCAAATTAGGAAAACTAACTCATAAGGATGTCGGACAGATGGATATGTATGTGAGAATGTATGATGATTTAATAAAAAAATCAGATGATAACCCGACATTAGGAATCCTGCTTTGTTCTGATACAGATAAGACGATTGCAAAATATTCTGTTCTCAATGATTCAAAACAGGTTTTCGCAAGTAAATATATTACAATGCTTCCAACAGAAGAAGAACTGACACACGAAATAGAGCGGCAGATGGAAATCTTCAGAGAAACTCACCCGATGCAGAGTTGAAATCTCAGCGGTTCTTTTTCCGGGAAATGCACACCTGACGGACTGCCGTCTCTATTTTCATATAAGTTCTGATTCGTTAAAACAGAAAAAAGTTGGGGGAAGTTCTTTTCAGAACTTCGGGAGTTTCTTCTGCGAGTAGACGACAAACGCCAGATAGATTGAAATCAGGCACGGAATCGCATTCAGGATAATTGACACGACCGGCATGTTTCCTCCTGCATGGACAGAGAAGAAGCACGTGCAGGCATACACAATGAGCATGATTCCCGGGAGAATTCTGGACTCCTTTCTAAGCACTGCAAAGACACCTATGAGAATAAACAGTATTCCGATTCCGATAAACATCGCGCCTCCGGAGTACATTGCAAGAAGAGTGGAGATACCTGTCATGAGGAACATGGCAGGCGTAAACCGCATCTTTCCGACAGCAAAGAGAAGAACAGCTGTAAAGATTAAGAGAACAGCTGCGACAATGATGATTGTCTGCAGATACTCTAAGTGCATCATCGCTTCGCCCACGATGTAGTATACGACATATGAACCGGAGATTACGGCGAAGAGCAGGTAGCCGAGGACAGAGCCTGCTGCCTTGAAGTCGGTCTCTTCGTCTGCGGTCAGAAGTTTTCTGCCAGGCAGATTAATTCTTTCGGAGGCACAGGCGAGAGCGAAGTAGAATGTGACAATCGCGGTAATTAAGAAGAGAACCATTATTATTGAGATTCCGCCGTTTACGAATCCTACAATATGTGCAATAATTACCAGAAGCGGGATTATCATAAGCAGCCATTTTGCTTTGTCTTTCCCGGTAAGTGTGATGAGCAGGGTTAACAGGATTAAACCGTAGAAACATAATGATATCAGCACTCCGGAATCCCATGAAATAAATCTATTAGAGATTAAGAAGAATGAAAATATCATGAAGAACAGTGCAATCATGTCACGTTTCCGTAAGACTATCAGGAGCGTTCCGGTTAGAAGCAGCCCTAAACCGGAAACTAACTGAATCGTGGGATTTACTCCGCCAAATACAAACAGCAGATATTGTGCAGCAAGCACAAAGAACCCGGCAGCACTTAAGTAATTACGTGCTTCTGTTTTGGCGGGTTCATCCATGGATGCTCGCCTCCAATACACAGACAAATAGTGTCATAAAATAATATATTTTCCCCCATCCGATATAATAGTATCGCGGGAAAAAAGAAAATAAAAAAAGTAAGACCAGGTTAAGCAGGGGTCAGGACGGGATTGCTGCATTTACTGATTATTGTGCTTCAGGAGTTTATTACCAGTATCCTCCATTGTCAGAATCTGCATTTGAGAAATGGCACTTTGATTGAGAAGCTGAAGCCGTTCCTCTTTAGGCAGCCCCGCTTCAATAAAGTGAGCATTCAATACTTCCAGATTTGCTAAGCATACCAACTGCGATGCATTGGCGAAATCCCGAATATTTCCATCTGTCTCCGGATTATGATCTCTCCATTCCTTTGCAGTCATGCCGAATAATGCAATATTTAAGACATCAGCTTCCGATGCGTAAATGAATGGAATCGTTTTTACATCAAGCAGAGGAGGAATGAGGTTTCTCTGGATTGCATCTGTATGAATCCGATAATTGATTTTCGTCAGATTCCTTTTAATATCCCATCCAAGCTGTTTTTGTTCTTCATCTTTTAAACGCTGGAACTCTTTTATAAGGTATAACTTGAAGTGAGGGGAAACCCATGAAGCAAATTCAAATGCTATGTCCTTATGTGCATATGTTCCGCCGTATCTCCCGGCTTTTGCTATGATGCCGCAGGCATTAACCCGTTCAACCCACTGACGGACAGACATAGTGAAACGATTGAGTCCAGCTTCTTTTTTAATTCCCTCGAATTCGATGGAATTAAAATCAGGGTTGTATATCTCTTCCCAGATTCCAAGAAACTCGATGGTATTTCGGTTTCTAAGCCAGTTTCCGATAAGAACGAGACCATTTTCAAGATCTTTAACCATATCTGTTAAGGAGATGTAGTCTTTCTTATTTATCGAAAGAATAGATATTGCTTTCCCGTCAACCTCGATTTTAGGCATGTCTATCCAAATATTGGGCCCTCCAACAATAAAAACTTTAGCATAATGCAGGTCTCTCCTGAATGTTCCTGCTGTGATTTATTCCCTGAATTGTATCGGGAACGGGAAAAAGAAAAAAGAAAAAAAAGTGTTTGTTCTTCCGTTTGATTAGAACTTCGGGAGTTTCTTCTGCGAGTAGACGACAAATGCCAGATAGATTGCAATCAGGCACGGAAGTCCGTTTAGAATGACCGATACAACCGGCATGTTTCCTCCTCCGTATGCGGTAAAGAAGTATGTGCAGCCGTAGACGACAAGCATAATGCCCGGAAGGATTCTGGACTCTTTTCTCAGCATCGCAAAGACACCGATGATAATCCAGAGGATTCCAACGCCGATTAACATGGCGCCTGACGAGTACATACCAAGAAGGTCAAGAAGACCCATTGAGAGGAACATAATCGGGGTAAACCGCATCTTTCCTACGGCAAAGAGCAGGACTGCAATGAAGATTAAGAGAACTGCTGCAACTATGGTGACTGTGTGCAGTGCTTCTAAAGACACCATGGCTTCTCCTGCGATATAGTAGACAACATATGCGCCGGAGATTACGGCAAAGAGCAGGTAGCCGAGGACTGAGCCTGCTGCCTTGAAGTCGGTCTCTTCGTCTGCTGTAAGGAGTTTTCCGCCCGGAAGCCGGAGTCTTTCAGAGGCGCAGGCAAGAGCAAAGTAAAGAGCGATAATTGCGACAATCCAATAGAGAACCAGCATTACTTCGAATCTGCCTGCAAATAGAACAAGATGTCCAATAATCATCAGAATCGGGATTACCATAAGCAGCCATTTTACTTTGTCCTTTCCGGTAAGAGTTACGAGCATGGTTAACAGGATTAATCCATAGAAACATGCTGTTATCATTATTCCGGCATATTCCGGGATAGAACCCACTGAAATAAAGTAAAATGCAAACATCATGAAGAGTATTGCAATCATGTCGCGTTTCCGTAAGACTGTCAGGATAGTTCCAACCAGAAGTAAGCCGAAACCAGCAACTAATGCAATTACAGCACTCGTACCGCCGAATACAATCATCAGATAAAATGCAGCAATCACAAAGAACCCGGCGGCAGTTAAGTAATTGCGTGCCTCGGTTTTGGCGGGTTCATCCATGGATGCTCGCCTCCAATACACAGACAAATAGTGTCATAAGATGATATATTTGCCCTCATCCGATATAATAGTATCGCGGGGAAAAAAGAAAAACGATTGCCGTATTGATTTAATTACGCGCTAATGCACGTCATAGAAGCCGCCCCTCACCCCAGATAAAGCCGCCTGCTGCCGCCTGTGACGCGACCTGTGCCGCAGGAAAAGGAGGAGAGACCGCAGCAGGTGTGTAGGCGAATGGATGACAGCTGCTGACATCTGGAAGGAATCGTCCGCGTTCTCCGGCGAAGGTAAGGTCCGGCCGGAAAAAACAAACACTTTTTTCTTTTTCCCGCCTACGATACAATTATATAGAATAAAGGAGAATAGAATGTCTTATGACAAACTTAGTCATTGTATCGGAGGTGGTCATCCGTGGATGAACCCGCCAAGACAGAAGCACGCAATTACCTAAGTGCCGCCGGATTCTTTGTGATTGCTGCATATTCTCTGCTGTTTGCATTTGGGAACATAAATGACACAATTCAGTTAGCTTCCGGCATCGGTCTGCTTCTGGTTGGAACTCTCCTGATAGTCTTACGGAAACGCGACATGATTGCAATACTCTTCATGCTGATTGCATTCTACTTTGTTTCTCTTGGTTTTATCCCGGGATTTTCCGGATTGGTAATACCACTATGTTTCTGCGGATTAATCGTGTTAACCCTGCTCGTAACGCTTACCGGAAAAGACAAGGCAAAATGGCTGCTTATCATAATTCCGCTTCTGATGGTTATAGTATCCCTTGTACATTTACTGAGTGGAACAACTGTGACCCTATTACTCTGGCTCCCCGCAATTGCAGCGCTCTACTTCGCTCTTGCCTGCGCATCTGAAAGAATCAGCCTTCCGGGCAGAAAGCTTCTTACAGCAGACGAGGAGACCGACTTTAAGGCAGCAGGCTCTGTTTTTGGCTACTTACTGTTTGCATTTACCATGGCATTGTGGGCACTATACAACTTAGCAGGAACAGCTGCCGGATTGTCCCTTGAAACAATGCAGACAGTTGAACTTGTCTGCGCAGTGTTAATGGTTGTTGTCTCCATCCTGCTCTTCGCTGTCGGAAAGATGCGGTTTACGCCTGTTATGTTCTTATTAATGGGGGTAACGACCATTCTTGGCATCTACTCAACAGGAACGATGGTTATAGGACTTGGAATACTCTTCCTTGTTATCGGTCTTTTTGCCATCCTCAGAAAAGAGACCAGAATCCTTCCGGGCATTATGCTTATCCTGCTCAGCATCGTATATTTCATTCTGGGAGGTGCCGGATACGGTGTACCGGTGACTGCTATAGGAATTATTGAAATTGTTGTTGCAGCAATTTCTGTCTATCTGGCGTTTGTTGTCTACTCGCAGAAGAAGCTTCCAAAGTTCTAACCGGCCGGCTGAACAAACATTTTTTTTCTTTTTTCCCGGAACAGGCAGGGAACATGTACACTCCCTCTGCCCGAACCAAACCCCGCCCGGGCGCTTCCGGCCGTAAACTATATTATGAATAAATACAATAGATATGCTGTGTTAATCTCTGTTCTCTAAAGCAGCAGACAGGTGACTTTGCATCCTCAAACAACCCGTTCCGGGTCTCTAAAGGTGAAAAACAAAACAAAGGAAAACATTATGACGAAAAACGAATCAAAACCGGACAAAACCCTCCGCTTCGCAATTCTCGCGGCGGCAGTGCTGCTGATTCTCTGCAACGCGGTTATAGGGACCGCAGGGGCTGATGATAATGTGTGTTATATTGGAGACGATCCCACAAACCTCTATACTTCAGTGCAGGAAGCTGTCAATGCAGCAGGAACTGGCGACACCATCACCATGATAGCTGACTCAACCGAGGAGACGATTACCGTTAGTAAGGAGGTCACCCTTAATCTGGCAGGCCATGTGCTGAAAAACACAGGCAGCGGTTCGGTAATCAAAGTTGAATCCAGTGGAAACCTGACAGTGATTGACGGCACGCCCGCAACGGAACACTGGTTTAACTACCCGGCGGCCGGAAGTGCATGGACGCTGTACACCGGAAGCACTGCACCGACAGACAGTTCTACTGTAAAAACCTACACCCTTGCCAACTTCAACCTTACGGAAGCCGATGCGTTCCTTGCCACCCAAGGCAACAACGTCTACATCAAAGTCACCGGAGGTATTATCACCGGCGGAAACACCGCCGGAGACAGCCCTTCCTCCGGCGGTGGCGTCTATGTCAATTCCGGCAGGTTCAGGATGGAGGGAGGCAGCATTATCGGAAACAAATCAAGCCTCAATCTAAATAACCCTTATGATGGTAGTGGTCGCGGTTCCGGGGTGTATGTCACCGGGAGTGGTATATTCAATGTGACTGGAGGCAGTATCGCCGGAAACGGTGGCGGTGCCTTTGGCGGTGGTGTGTATGTCATCGACAGTAGCTCCCAGTTCAATATGTCAGGGTCTGTCTCCATCATCGGAAACAGTGCTGTATACGGTGGCGGTGTGTGTGCCGGCAGTACGTTCAAAATGACCGGGGGTAGCATCACACAAAACAGCGCAGGTGAAGGGGAAGGAGGAGGAGTGGTTGTTGGTGACTGGTTAGCCGGCGTCAAGGGCACATTCACAGCAGAGGGGGGCAGCATTGCCGGAAACATCGCAAAGAGCGGAGGCGGTGTGTATGTTGAGGAAGGAACGTTCACGATGTCCGGCGGAACCATAGAAGGAAACAGCGCGAACGGTTCCAGCGAAAAAGGCGACGGCGGCGGTGTGTATGTCTACAGCGGCACGTTTAACATGTCCGGCGGAACCATAAAAGAAAACAGCGCGAACTGTTCCGGCGACAATGGCCGCGGCGGCGGCGTGTATGTCTCCAGCTATGGAACAATGAATCTGTCCGGCGGAAGCATCACGCAAAACAGCGCAAAGAACGGAGGCGGCGTGTATGTCAACAGGACGCTCAATGTCAGCGGCTCGCCGGTCATCAAAAGCAACACGACCGGAACGAACGCAGGCAACGTATATCTTGCCTCCGAAAATGCACTTCATCTCACCGGTGAGTTCTCCGGCGATATCCGGATTACGGAAGTAAGCTATGAAGCCCCGGCAGAGGGCGATTCGTTCGGAATAGCGGAGAAAGGTGCATCCGGTGCGAAATACTTCTCGGCAGACGGGGCAAAACTCGTAGGAAGCATCTCCGGAACAGACCTCGTCTGGAAAGTGGGTCCGGTCACCGTAACCTTCGACACAAAGGGTCACGGAGAGCCCATCGCTTCACAAACCGTAGACATCGGAAGCAAAGTCGCCAAACCGGAAGACCCGTCCGTCATCGGCTACACCTTCGGCGGCTGGTACACGGACAGCGGATGTTCTGAAGATAAAAAATGGGACTTCGAGACCGGCACCGTCTCCGGCGACATGACGCTCTACGCGAAGTGGGACCTCGTCTTCTACATCGCAAAGATGGAGGGATACACCTACGGAGCAGCATCTCTCCCCGTACCGTACATCACCCCTGATGGTATTACAGACGCCGTCTTCTTCTACAGCAACTCGGCAACCGGTACGGAGATTCCGTGGGACACCGTCACCTCTGCTTATGACATCAACGCAGGCACCTGGTACATCGGTGCTGCATCAGAGAGCGGTGCTGACATCCACCGCTCAACCTTCACCGTGGAAAAAGCCCCGCAAAATGCACCTTCATTCACCGCAAATGAAAGAGGCGGGGAAATAACGGTTACCATCTCCGGTTACGACTCTGAGAAAACCTACATGTACAGCGTAACCGAACAGGCAGCCAATGCCGCAGAGAACTGGCAGCCCGTCACGGACCGCACCTTCACCATCGCAGGACTTAAAACCGGCACAACCTACGAAATTAAGGTAAAAATCCTCGCTAAAGGAAACTACGCGGAAAGCCCCGCTTCCTCTCAGACGGTAACCACCGGCAGCACCTTCAGTGTCACCTACAGCGCAAACGGCGGTGTGGGCAGTCTTGCCCCGCAGACCGGAGTCTCCGGAGAAGAAGTTACCATCGCCTCCCCTGCGGACCAGATAACCCGCGAAGGACATGACTTTACCGAGTGGAACACCAAAGCAGACGGCTCCGGAACCACCTACCTCCCGGGAGATACCGTCACAGAAGGAGTAACACTCTACGCACAGTGGCTTGCTTTACCCTACACTATTACCTTCGACGCAAACGGCGGCTCGGTCACCCCGTCCAGTCTGAAAGCAGATTACGATAAACCTGTCGACCTCTCTACAGTCACAGCATCCCGCAACGGCCACATCCACAGCGGCTGGGCTCTTTCAAAGAACGGCGGAGCGGTTTACGCCGCAACCCAGCAGGTGACAAACCTCGGAGACATCACCCTCTACGCTGTCTGGACACCGTCTGGCAAAGCACATGGACTCACCGTAAATGTTCAGGATGTCTACGAAACTCCTGTCTCTGGAGCCAGCGTCATCCTCAAACAGGGCAGTGCCAACGTTAAACCTGAGGCCAGGACGCCGGAATCCGGCAGCGTCAGCTTCACCGAGATCCCTGAAGGAATCTACACCCTCACCGTAACATCCCAGGACGGAAAGATTGTAACAAAATCAGTCACCATAACCGGTCAGCAGGAAGAGAAAATCATCTTCCCCGCAGGAGATGTCAGCTCTGTAGTTAAGGTCAGCGACGAAAACGCAACACCCGCAATTGCTGTTGCCGGTGTAGACACTGTAGCAGAAGGAGCAGCAGAAGACGGAAAATCCGTAACAGTCAAAGTCACCGTCGAGGCAAAGACCGAAGGTTCCACAAACCCTGATGACCAGGTGACCCAGATAGAGATTGAAAAGATCAAAAAGGAAGCGGGTAAATCTGCCTCCGGCTCCGAGCTACAGTATCTTGGCATCACTGTTGAAAAGACCGTCAGTGAATCGGGCAAAGAAGGTACCACCACAAAGATTCCTGTAACCTCCGAAATCCTCGAGTTCATCATCCCGTATGACTTCACCAACAAAGATCAGGTGAAGCTCTACCGTTGCCACGACGGAACAGCAGAGCCGCTGACGCAGATTGATAAGAAACCGGCAACACCGGCAGACGGAACATACTGGCTCGACAAGAATAACGGTCTGATTTACCTCTACGCCAACCAGTTCTCGACCTACTGTGTAGGATATGTCCCGGTCTCCCCGCAGCCGTCTCATAAGAGTAGCAGCTCGGGCGGCTCATCCATCTGGGCGACCCCGACACCTGAGCCGACCGTAACACCTACTG
>JAUNXT010000062.1 GCA_030539655.1 Methanocorpusculum sp. | reverse complement strand
GGCTCCCATCAGATTGATTCTTGTCAGATACTCGTTAGCCGAGTAAACGCCCGGAAGATTCTCTCCTTCGATTCCCATAAAGTAGGGAAGACCTGCACCGGTTCCGAGAAACACTGCATCATAGGAGAGCAGTTCGGCGACCGGAACAGAACGCCCTGCGATATGGTTGGTCTTAATCTCCGCACCGAGTGCTTCCACTGCGGCAATCTCCTTTTGGACAATATCCTTGGGCAGACGGAATGCGGGGATTCCGTACATAAGAACACCTCCTGCCTCGTGGAGCGACTCAAAGACGGTTACCGCATGCCCCATGCGGGAGAGTTCTGCAGCAGCGGTAAGTCCTGCAGGCCCCGACCCGACAACTGCAATGTGTTTTCCGGTTGGTTCTGCTTTCTTTGGAGTCCCATCTTCCGCAGCATTGTCCGCTGCGAAGCGCTCAAGGTGTCCGATGGAGATCGGGTTTCCTTTCTTTGCAAGGATACAGGCACCCTGACACTGTGTCTCCTGCGGGCACACACGTCCGCATATGGCCGGAAGCATATTGTCCTTTTTGATGACTGCTGCGGCGTTTTTAAAGTATCCTTCGGATATTTCTTTGATAAAGGCGGGGATATCGATATTTACAGGGCAGCCTGCGATACAAAGGGGCTTTTTGCACTGAAGGCAGCGCTTTGCCTCGGCTACTGCCTCATCTGCGGTATATCCGGTATCAACCTCCTTAAAGTCGCGCAGGCGCTCTGCTGCATCTCTGTCCATTTCAGTTCACCTTCCTGCATCTGCACTCATGGTGTTCTGCGTGGTATTCAAGGGACTGTTTTTCCTCTGTCATATACATTCTCTGCCGTGTCATTAAATCATTCCAGTCAACCAGGTGTGCGTCGAACTCCGGGCCGTCAACACAGGCGAACTTCATCTTCCCGTCAACGGTCACTCTGCAGCTGCCGCACATTCCGGTCCCGTCAACCATGACCGGATTCAGCGATACATACGTCTTTATACCATAGGGGCGTGTTACCTCGGAGGTTACCTTCATCATCATTCCGGGGCCTATAATCCACACTTTATCAATCTTTCTTCCGGACTCGCAGAGGTCTTTTAAGGGGCCGGATGCGAACCCTTTGATACCGTAGCTTCCGTCATCGGTTGTAACAAAGAGCTCATCACAGATGCTTCTCATATCGTCTTCGAAGATCAGGAGGTCCTTTGTTCTGGCACCGATGATGCCTATTACATGGTTTCCTGCTTTCTTTGCAGCTGCAGCAATAATCGGGGTGCATGCAACACCCACTCCTCCGCCGATGATGACAACTGTCTCCCCTCCGGGGGCGATGTTGCTCGGGCAGCCGAGCGGCCCTGCGACATCCCGCAGGACATCCCCTGCCTGAAGGGTTGAGAGCAGTTTAGTGGTGGTTCCGATTGCCATAAAGGCAATTCTGATATTATCTCCCTCCACACCGGAGATGGTTAAGGGAATACGTTCTCCCGCATCGTCCGGGTGGATGATGCAGAACTGTCCTGCCTGTGCGTTGTGCGCAACCTGCGGGGCGCGTATCCACATTTCGAATACCGCATCCGAGAGGGCCTGTGCTTTGACTATGGTATATTCTTCCATGAATGAGGAAATATATTCGTCGTTCCATACCTTAATTATACCGATACTTCCATGTAAGAAAAGCGGGACGGGAGGGAGAGTGCTAGCCCGGAGTATGTCAATGTACAACCAATATATTTTTATTCAGATAGATACAATAATCTAAGGTACTTTTCAGATACGTCATGGGCGAGTAGATCAGTGGTAGATCGCTACATTGGCATTGTAGAGGCCGCGGATTCAATTTCCGCCTCGTCCACTTACTTTTGTACTGTTTGTTTATGATTTTCAGACGACCGCAGGTTACCTCTGTCTGTTACCTGCTGCCGGAAAAAGAAAAAAGTGTGGTCAGGAACGGGAGCAGTCAGGCGAGTCTCTGACCTGCGTCTTCGCCCAGCATGCTGTTATAGACCTCTGTTACGGTAATTACCACCACGTTTTTCAGGAAGTCAGAGTCCCCGAACTTCTTCTCAACCAATTCCTTCATGAGTATGTGCTCCTCAGTATCGGTCTTAATCTCTGCAGTGCCCTTGAACTGGAGGCAGTACCCACCATCAGAATTCCAGGCAAGAACAGCCGCCTGCGGATTTTCCTGCAGATTGGCCAGAGTTTTGTTCATGTAGCCGTTGCCGATAATAATGCGATTTCCGTCAGTCATAACGGCGCTCATTGTTGCGACGTTTGGAACACCTGATGCGGATGCGGTCGCAAGCTGGACCGTCTGAACCTGCGGAATATAATCCGCGATATATTGTGAAATGACGGTTTCATCACCTGCCGGTGCTCCGCTCTGGTCTCCGGTGCTGACACAGCCGGCGGAAAAAATGACCAGACACAGGACTGCAGAAAGACCGATTACGGCTACGATTGATTTCTTCATAGTATCACAATACTATTGAACCCGGGATGATTTCAGGTTTTGGATAGAAGAAGCTGCGGCGGTCTGATTTATTCTGCTCACCCGGATGCCGAAGAACACACGTTTGCGGTGTTCACCCCGTATTTATGTGAAATACCGCTGCCGGATATAACTTTGAATTTTTTCACAGTTAAAGTAAGGTATATCTTCTTTCGGGGACAATATGTTATTATGAAAACGAAAACAGTTTTCTTCACGGTCTGTGCAGTCATGCTGGCACTCGTTCTCTGCATTGCCCCTGCAGCAGCAGAAGACAGCATCACAGACAAGGTAATTACTGTTGCCGGGTACGGTGTTTCGGAAACCACTCCGGACATGGCAACCATTACCCTTGGTATCGAAACCGAAAACACCGATGCCGCAAAGGCGATTAAGGAAAACAACGAGAAGATGAGCAAGGTCATCTCCGCACTGAAGTCTGCAGGGATATCATCTCAGGACATCAGAACAAACCAGTACTCTGTTTATTCCTCTGTAATCGGTGAGTACAACGCAGGAAAGTACAAGGAAGGAACAACTGTGTATCATGTAACAAACACGGTATCGGCAATTACCTATGATATGGATAACATCGGCAGTGTCATTGATAAGGCGGCAGATGCAGGTGCAAACAGGGTAAATGGTCTGCAGTTCTCCTTATCTGATGAAAAACAGATTCAGGAACGCAAAAACGCCCTCACATCCGCAGTAAAAGCGGCGCGTGCTGATGCCGAGGCAGTAGCCGGTGCATTAGGCGTCTCCCTTAGAGGGACCGGCCTTATCTCGGTTGACCGCAGTTACAACCCGGTCTCCTATGCGTCCTATGATATGGCAGTGCCCGAACCGATGGTTGAAGCAACGGCATATAACACCAAGGAAGCAGCCGCAGGTTCCACCTCCATTGAAGCGGGAACGCTGAAAACAACCGCAACTGTTTCAATCACCTATCTGTACTGAGGCATTCCGCCCCGGCACTCTTTTTTT
>JAUNXT010000061.1 GCA_030539655.1 Methanocorpusculum sp. | reverse complement strand
CCTGAAAGAATCAGTGTCTTTAACCGGCGGACAGCCGCGGAAACCGCAGGGGAAAGACGATCCCCATCTTCGAGGGACTCAGGCTGGATGCCTATCAAAATAATTTTTTCTGCGCAGTCCTGCAGATAGCAGAATAAGTGTGATAAGGGAAGCATATGTGTACCTACCGCAGTATCTGCAATCTTTTCCGGAGGAATCTGTTTCAGGGTGCCGGGTGCCTCGTTCATAAGAGAGGCGTCAGCTATGATGAGAAGGTCAGGGTGCAGGTTTCGAATCACGCCCGTGAAATTTTCCGGGGCAGTCCCGCAGTTGAAAGCGGAGACGGTGCTTTCTTTTTCGCAGGATAACATGTCTGCGAGGCACGGCCCTGCCCCGTCATCCGAGTGAAGCGGGTTTCCGACACCAAGGACTGCTGTTTTGAGATACGGCATTGATTTCAGTCCGGATTTACTTCTCTTTTACCTTCAGGAACTTGTTATCCCCGATGTACTTTGCAAGGGATTTATCGGGCATCTGATAAATCCTTCCGACAACAAACTTCTCATTTGCCAGAGCAGCATCTGCTGCCTTTTTCCCCTGAGACGCTTTTCGCTCGTCCGCTTTTTTGCGCAGCTTTATCTGCACAATGGTTAAGCCTACGGCGACCACAATGCAGATGCCAAGTCCTATAAGAAATACTGTAATATCAGCCATCTATTGTCCTCCATAAGAGTCTGTTATCCTCAAACGAAGCGGACAGCAGGCCCTCCTCCTTCAGCCACGAGAGATATGAGCGGATGGTGCTTCCAACAAGAGCATACTGCTCAAAGGTCATGGTAAGACCAAATCCGGTAAATACCTGCTGCAGAATCTCTTCAAATGTCCGCGCTTCAGAGCAGATGTCAAGGAGTGTATCTTTGACCGCAAAAATCTTTTCACGGTTGTAAGAAGCAAGGTCTCTGATATCTTCAGTTGGTGCGGCATGCGATGGGATGAAGAGTTTTGCATCAGATGCTTCCAGCAGGTCAAGGGTTGCAAGCGCCCCTTTTACATCATAGAGCACCGATACTGTGTATTTGTCAAGTGTTTCCCTGCTGCAGACCGAGTCGGCGATGAAGAACACTCCGTCCGCGGTTTTAAATCCGGTCTGCCCGAAGTAGTGCCCGGGGATAGAGACAGGGGTTATATCTTTGGGAAATGCAGGGTCTGAAAGCGGCTTTGTTGAAGACTCCTGTGCCATCAGGAACTTATGCCGCAGATCAGACGGGGGAAATCCACCGAAAAGATATGCGGGCTCCAATACCGGGTGTTCGATAAATGATGTCTCAACTGCCTCTGCAAATATGCTGCATCCGGTGTTGTTCTGCAGGTATTTATTTCCCCCGACATGATCCGCATGGGAGTGGGTGTTTAAAATTCCTTTGAGGATCCACCCTTCGCGTTCAAATATCTGGCGGACTTTCCTCCCTGCATCCTTGTCGTTTCCGCTGTCGATTATGTACATGCCGTCAGCGGCTCGTACCACGCCGATTTTTGCGGGGCAGTCGATGTACCAGGTGTTCTCTCCGACGCTGATTAACTCATACATTGTTATATCTCTCAAACCAGTCTATCAAAACTGTTCTATATATTTCTGCGGCTTCATATTAGATTTTTTGGCCAGACGGGCGATGAACTTTGCAACCCCGCTTCCATACTGCATCGCTTTCTTCGGCTTGTATGCGAGGTCGTCAGGAAGATATGCAGACGCGGCTTTTCGAAGCGCTATCTTTTTTTCCGTGTCAGACACCAGCTCATCTACGGTAAGTGCCTGTGACGCGGATACCACCCGCGGGTCCATGAACGGCTGTATGAAGGTCACCTGAAAGATGGATGCGACCGAAAAGTCCCGTTTCTGCTGCAGGGGATAGAGGGAGAGGTCGTGTGCAAGCTCCTCACGAAGGGAAGGTCCGGGATGATAGCGTGCATATCCGCCGAAGAGTTCATCGGCCCCCTGACCGGTGAAGATGTATCCGGCACCAAGTGAGGCTGCAGTTTTGCAGATGAAGTATTCGGTTGCTGCAATCTCTGCAGAGAGAACATTTTTTTCCGGAATCACGGGAAGGACCTCACGTAAGGCCTGCTCAACTTCCGGCTCGGTTATTTCGCAGACGGTAAGCGGGAGGGAGAGCTGTGCCGCAGCAACTCTTGCGCCGTCAAGGTCATGGGAGTGTGCCGCCCCTGCGGCTACTGCAGGAAGCTTTGCTGCGGCTGCGATGTAGCAGGAATCAACCCCGCCGGACAAGGCGGTCACCGCAGGCCCGGAACAGCGGGCAAGTGCATCAGAGACTGCAGCGGATACTGCGAGGCGCACATCCTCTGCGGTCATCAGTATCCTCTGCTGTAGTCTGCGAAGCAGTCAGTGACACTGCCTGAGATGAATTTCTTCAGTGTTTTTTCATCAGGGATGTTTTTCTTCAGCTCTTCTATTCCTGCTTTAATCTCCGTGAGTTCTTCCGTCTGTGCTGCTGCGAGCCGCAGTTCTTCGATTTTTGCGTGCATTACAAGAACTGCGGTACTGAGGTCCTCCGCATACTCTGATGCGGCTTTGAGGGCTTCTTCACTTATCCGGACTACTTTGGAGGGCATAGATATAATATTTGATGTGAAAAGGGATAAGTGTTACAGTATGTAACATATGCTCGGAGGGGTTGTTACATATTGTAACACTGCGGAGAAGGGGCGGTTACAATTTGTTACTCCCCGGAGAACACGGAATTTAAACCCGAAACTCCATCCCGTACACCTGCTCCGGAATCTCCGAGTGTATCCGCCACATATCGTCTGCCGTGACCTGCCCTGCCTGCAGCATCCGCTGCATCGTCCGCGGAACAGACCGTGGGCCGTTCACCGCCCCGGGACGTGTGTTGTCATCCATGAAGTCGCTTTCCATGGTAAATGGTTTCTTTTGTGCAATCCAGTCGGATAAAAACGGCTCACGGGAGGTAACCGAAGGGTGAAGCGGGGTGTCGCACGTTGCAAAATGCTTAATGACCTTCTTTGGGGGGAGACCTGCTTTTTCTGCCATCTCCGCAACATCGGCACAGCTTCCGGACTCGGCATGAATCTGCAGGGGACATGCGTTTTCCGCGGCGAGGGTAAGTCCATGGGTAAGCACCCGGTTTGAAAGAGACCAGATTTCAGCATCCACGGAATAGTGGGGTCTCCCTGACTTCAGACCAATAGCTTTTCCTTCAGCAACATACTCTGCGGCGACCTCGAGCCCGCCTTTCATCAGCTCTTCGGCCTCTGCAGGAGTCAGTCGGGTAAGAAGCCGCCCAATCTCTGCAGGGTGGATGCCGCATAACACATAGCATCCGCAGCCAAGCGCACGGACCGCTTCGGCATCCTTTAAGGTCTCGTCAAAGACAATGCGGAAATCGTCGGGTTTTTCCGGGACCACTCCGCAGGACCATGAAGGAAGTGAGACTAAAATGATGTGAGTGCCCCCGGAGCGCATAAACTCTTTGATGACCTCGGGCCCTCTTCCGGTTCTGCGGCAGAGGTGGAAGTGGTCATCCAGTATGGGAAATTGTGGTGTCATT